>NZ_JBHZAG010000002.1:0-278609 GCF_042754125.1 Amycolatopsis sp. NPDC059235 | reverse complement strand
CTCACCCCCCCCCGTTCTCCATGTTCCTTCACGGCCACCTTGAGGGAATCTGATTCCCTCAAGGAGCCCTTCACGGACCTTCGCGGGTCACTCCTGGTCGGCGTCGGGGAACGCGGGCGGCGCCTGCAGGTCGTGGGCGCGGAACAGGACCGCGTGCTCGACGCCCATGTCCTTGCCGCTCATCGCCGCGAACTGCGGGATGAAGTCGCGCGGCGCGGGGTGATCCGGCAGCGCGGCCAGGTACGCGGCATGGGCTTCAAGCGAGGCGATGCCGCGCCGCAGCGGCTCGCCCGTGACGTCGACGCCGTGGGTCGCGCCGGAGCCGGCGAGCCCGGGGACGAGGTACCAGCGCGCTGAATGCGGTGCCAGGTCCTCGTCGTCGATCTGCTCCGGGAAGACCCACCGGTTGCCCGCGTCGCGGATCGCGTCGAGCGTTGCGAGCCCGGCGGCGCGGTGGTCGGCCTGGTCGAAGCCGTAGGGCGTCTCGACGTCAAACCCGCAGCCGAGCACGACGTCGGGCTTGAACCGGCGAATCTCGCGGCAGATGTCGCGGCGCAGGTCGAGACCGTAGACGAGCACGCCGTCCGGATGTTCGAGGACGGTCATCCGCTCGACGCCGACGGCCGCGCAGGCGTTGCGCTGCTCGGCGACGCGCAGCCGGGCCGTCTCCTCGGGCGGGTTCGGCATGCCTGCCTCGCCGCGGGTGAGCAGGAGGTACCCGACCTCGATGCCGCGCGCGGTCCAGCGGGCGACGGCCGCGGACGTGCCGTACTCCATGTCGTCGGGGTGCGCGACGACGCAGAGCACGCGCTGGAAGGACTCCTCGGGCAAGGCAGGCAGGCTCATACCGGACATCTTCGCGCGCGAATGACGCGCTGTCTGGCGTTATCCGGCCTCATTCCGGTCAAGTCCGGCGACCGGGCCGAACACAATCACGGCGGGCGGGCGCACGCCCGCGGCCGCCGCTTCGTCGGCCACCGTGGCCAGCGTCGAGCGCAGCACGCGCTGGGTCCGCATCGTCCCGTCCTCGATCACCGCGACCGGCGTGTCGCCCGGACGGCCGCCTTCAAGCAGGGCGGCGGCGAACTTCGGCAGCCGTTCGACGCCCATCATCAGCACGATCGTGCCGCGCATCCGGGCGAGCAGCGACCAGTCCACCAGCGACCGCTCGTCGCCCGGCGCGACGTGCCCGGACACGACGACCACCTCGTGCGCGACGCCGCGGTGCGTCACCGGGACGTCCGCCACCGCGGGCACCGCGAACGCCGAGGTGATGCCCGGAACCATGGTCACCGGAACGCCCGCTTCGGCGCACGCTTGGACCTCTTCGAACCCGCGCCCGAACAGGTACGGGTCGCCGCCCTTGAGCCGGACGACGAACTTGCCTTCCTTGGCTTTCTCGATGAGCGTCCGGTTGATCACGTCCTGGCTCGCCGCGCGGCCGTACGGGATCTTCGCCGCGTCGACGACCTCGACCTCCGGCGCGAGCTCGTCCAGCAGATCGCGCGGGCCGAGCCGGTCGACCACCACGACGTCGGCGCGCGACAGCAGCCGCCGGGCGCGCACGGTGATCAGGTCCGGGTCGCCGGGCCCGCCGCCGACCAGCGCGACGCCGGGCAGCGTGCCTTCCGGATGCGGCTGACGGCCGTCCTCGATCGTGCCCGCGTGCAGGCCGTCCAGCATCGAATCGCGGACCGCGGCCGAACGGAGCGGCTCGCCGCCGGACAGGACGCCGAACAGGAGGCCGCCGTGCCGTCCGGTCGCCGGGGTCACCGCCGAACCGGACTCGCCCTCGTCGGCGCGGACGCAGAAGACGCGTTCCCGCTCCGCCTCGGCGCAGATCTCGGCGTTGGTCTCCGGGCTGTTCGTGCAAGCCAGCGCGTACCAGGCGTCCCGCAGGTCGCCCTCGGTGTAGCGGCGCCGGTGCCAGACCAGCTCCCCCGCGTCCGCCATCCCCTGCACCGACGGCGTCGTGTGCGGCGACACCAGTTCGACGCGGGCGCCCGCGCTGATCAGCCGGGGCAGCCGGCGCTGGGCAACAGAACCGCCGCCGAAGACCACGACGCGGCGGCCGGTCAGGTTCAGGCCGGAAAGGTAGTGCGGGTCGTCCATGCGCGGAAGCATATGGGCGGGGGGCGGTCTCGCACGCCGGGCGTGGGTCATGCCACGCCGCTAGGCCGCCAGGGTTAACACGACGGCAAAAGTACGTCGGCTGTCCGCAGGCAAATCCGGCGCCACGGGAGTAATTCCGCGCGCGGGTCGTACCACTGCCGCGTCGGGAAACGACTGCTTGTCGCACAGTGCCAGATCAAACACTGCCGGATCGAACACCGCCGGATCAGATGGGGAGTCATGATGACCAGGAATGGTGCGACCAGACGAAGACGCGCGTGCTCGCTCGCCGCCGCCCTGCTCGTGTTCGCGGGCGCGACGACCGGGACCGCGCAGGCCGACCCCCTCGCGCCGACGGATCTCGCTCCGCTGCCCGGGGACGACCAGAGCTTGGCGCTGGCGGTCAACGAGGCGGGGACGGCGGTCGGCACCTCGTCGGCGGGCCGCGACCCGCGCGTCGACCACCCGGTCCGCTGGGACACCGCCGGGCACCCGACCGCGTTGCCGACGCCCGGTGCCGCCCAGGGGCAGGCGCGCGCCATCAACAGCCAGGGCGTCGCCGCCGGGTACGTGCTGACGCCGACCATCGCCATCCCCGCGCGCTGGGACGCCGCGGGCCAGGCGACCTTGATGTCGCTTCCGCCCGGCTACCACAACGCGATGGGCGAGAAGATCAGCGACACCGGTGTGGTCGTCGGGGAATGGCAGACGCCGGACGGCCTGCAGCACCCGTTCCGCTGGGACCCGGACGGCCAGGTCACCGACCTCGGCACGCTGCCCGGCGACACGTGGGCCATCGCCACCGGCATCTCTGCCGACGGCACCATCGTCTCGGGCCAGGACTCCAATCCGACGAAGGCGCACTCCGTGCGGTGGGTGAACGGCGGTCCGATCACGGACCTCGCGCCGACGGCGTGGTCCAGCGCGAACAACGTCATGAACCGGAACGGGACGATCGCCGGGCACCTGACCGACGTCGAGCACGGCAACTCCGCACCGGTGGCCTGGGACCGCGACGGGGTCGTGCGGCGCCTGCAATGGCCGAGCCCGCATCCGGTCTGGCTCAATCAGGTCAGCCCCACCGGGTACGTGACCGGCAGCGGCTATCTCTACCCGCCGGACCGGGATTCGGTGCTGTGGGATCCGGACGGAAACGTGTATCTCATCGACGGGGACGTCGCCGGGGTCGACTCGAACGGGAACGCGGTGGGGGCTTCGCAGAACCGCGCGACTGTTTGGTACGACAACGGGAACATCGTGCGGTTCGGGCTCCTGCCGGGCGGCAGCTACAGCAAGGGCGAGTGGATCACCGACAGCGGGTATGTGGTCGGGAATGCGGACACCACTGGCTACAAGATGCACGCGGTGGCTTGGAAACTCGGGTAGCGGCTGGTGGTTCCCAGCGGCGCGGGTGCATTATCGCGCCGCTGGGAACGGCCGGTTTCTTTGGACCGAGAAGACGGTTACACCGAACGCCGAACGGTCACCGTGTCGTCGTTCACCACGATCGCGTCCGCCCGACCGTCGCCGGTCACATCGGCGAAGAACGTGCCCCGCGAGCCGTAATAGGGGCCGCCGGTCCAATCCTCGTTGGGACTGAACGACGAACCCGTCGAGCGCCGCACCGTGACTGTGTCGTCATTCACCACGATCGCGTCCGCCCGGCCGTCACCGGTGACGTCGGCGAAGAACGTGCCTCGCGAGCCGTAGTATGCGCCGAAGGTCCAGTCTTCGTTGGGGCCGAACGAAGAGCCATTCGAACGGCGGACTGTCACGGTGTCGTCATTCACCACGATCGCGTCCGCCCGGCCATCGCCGGTGACGTCCGCGAAGAACGTGCCCCGCGAGCCGTAATAGGGGCCGCCGGTCCAATCTTCGTTCGGGCCGAACGAAGAGCCATTCGAGCGGCGCACCGTGACCCTGTCGTCGTTCACTACGATCGCGTCTGCTCGGCCATCGCCAGTTACGTCGGCGAAGAACGTGCCGCGAGAACCGTAATAAGCACCGCCGGTCCAATCTTCATTCGGCGTAAATGCCGAACCGTTCGAGCGGCGGACCGTGACTGTGTCATCGTTGACCACGATCGCATCCGCCCGGCCGTCACCCGTCACATCCGCGAAGAACGTGCCGCGAGAACCATAATAAGGTCCGCCGGTCCAATCCTCGTTGGGGCTGAACGACGAACCCGTCGAACGCCGGACCGTGAGCGTGTCGAAGTTGACGACAATCGCGTCCGCCCGGCCGTCGCCGGTCACGTCGGCGAAAAACGTGCCCAGCGAACCGTAATACGCACCGGACGTCCAATCCTCGTTCGGACCGAATCGTCCGGCGCCGATTCTTCGCGGGGCGGCCTGCGCAACCACCGTGCCCACCATTTCGGCGCTCACTGCCAGCAAGCCCGCCCCGGCCGCCGTGCGCAGAAAACGGCGGCGGGACACAGAATTCATCAAGGGTACGTTTTTCCCGTTGAGCGGCATTTCCACTCCCTTGCCTCGAAATCGCCGAGGAGATCGTCATGGGACACAGGGACGTGCACCGAACCGGAGAACTGCCTGCGAAGGCCTGGATCCATCCTCGACCCGCCGCACTCGCGCACGCAAGCGGCCACCTCACGCAGTGGCTTCAGCCGTTAGCGCGCAAGGCTTTTCATTCCACCCGGAAGACCGGACCGCGCGGCACGAACGGCAGCCGGGCGCCGCGCGGGACCAGGTACGCGTGCTCGCGAAGCGGGCGGACGTGGTCGCACTGCGCGTCGGTGATGATCAGGACCGGGCCGTCCGCCGGGAAATCCGGGGCGCGGCGCAGCAGGTCGACGCCGGGCTGCAGCCGCGTGCCCCCGCGGCCGCGGACCTTCACCCGGCCCGCGATGTCTTCCACCGCGAGGTATCCGGCGTCGTAGGCCGCCGCGTCGCAGAACACCACCCGGGCGGCCGGGACGTCGCGGGCCAGCGCGTACGACGCGATCGCGCCGAGCGCTTTCCCGAGCAGTTCCGCGTTCATCGAGCCGGACGTGTCCAGCACGACGCCGAAGGTCGCGCGGCGTTCGAGCTGCTCCGGAAAGACCCGGCCCGGGCGCGGGATGTCCGGCGTCGCCGATTGCCGGCGCGACGCCCGCACGTAGCTCCGCACCGGCTGCTCCGCCTGGACGTGCTCGTCGAACCACCGGGCGAGCTGCGCGTCCCAGGGCAGCGGCGGATGGTCCAGCGCGCGGATCTCCTGTTCCAGCCCGAGCGGCAGCAGACCGCGGCCCTGCGCGTGGTGGTAGACCAGCCCCTGGCTGAGCGCGCGGCGATAGAACTCGTCCAGATCGACGCCGCCGACCCGGTCGCCCTCGCGCCACGGCAGCGGCTTCGGTTCCGCCCGGCGCGAGGAGCGGCGGGCGGCGGCGTCCGGCTCGGACAGCCAGTCGCCCAGGACGTCGCCTGCCTCGCGACCGCCCAGCGTGCGCAGTTTGCGGGCGCGGCGAAGATCGGTGGTCAGCGTGTCGTACACCGATTCCGCGGACAGCGCGGCGAGCTGCGGATCGTGCAGGCCGTCGCTGGGCAGCTCGCCGACGCCGAGGGCGACCAGCCAGCCGTTGATCACGTAGTCGCACGCGACGTTCCACAGATACGGGTCGCGGCCGAGCGCGCGTCGGTCGTGCCGGAGCGCGGCGTGCAGCATCTCGTGGGCGAGCACGAACCGCCATTCCTCGGCGGTCAGCGAGGCGTTCGGGTTGACGTAGATCTCGCCGTGCTCGGCGTCGACCGCCGCGACCGAGATGTCCCAGGCGCGGACCACTTCGGGATCGACGACCAGGGTGAAACCGGCGGCCACCGCACCGAGCAGCGGGAACGACGACGCGAACCAGCCCAGCGCGCGGTCCCACTCCCCCGGGCTCCGATGGTGCCGGGTCTGGCCGCGCGCGTCGGCGGCCTGCTCCATCGCCTCGGCGGCCGACGCGATCAGGCCGCGCGCGAACCGCTCGGTCCACGGCTCGGATTTGCCGTAGTACTGCACGTCCCACCGGCTCGGCGGATCGGCGAGCGCCAGGCACGGCCGGTCGCCGCCGGTGCCCAGCGCACGGAAGACCTCCGGCACACCGGTTTCGCGCCACGCGCGGGCAAGGGAAAGCTCGTCGGTGCCCGGGAGTTCGGGCAGCAGCATCAGTGGAGCGCCGACCCGCACCGCCTCCGCGAACCGGTGCACCGCAACGCAACACGCCGCGCCGTAACTCGCCTCCACGCCCCGGTCGGCGGTGATCGCGTCCGCTTCGGCGAGCTGTTCCTCGTCCAGATGGCCGAGACCGAGATGCAGCAGCAGATGCGCGAATACCCACGCCCACTCGGCGGGTTCGGCGTCACGGGCGCGGTTCGCGGTGATCAGGCCGTTGTCGGCGACGACTGCCCAGGCCTCGGAGCCGGTCAGGCTGGTGCGGTCCAGGCCCGCGCCCTCCGCGAGCCGCTTCAGGACGGTGTTCGCGCGGACCAGCGCCCAGCCGGCGTCGATGGCCTTGTTCCGGCGTTCGCGAAGGCGCGCGTCGGTACGTGCCCCACTCATGCGCGAGCCGCCACAAGACGCGGCAGGTCACGCGCCGCCTCGACCAGGAACCAGGACGGCAGGCGCGGGTTGCCCGCCTCGTCGTCCGCGATCACTAGCTGCGCCATCTCCAGCGAGATCTCCGCCAGTTCGACCAGCAGGCTCTTCGCGCGGAAAGCGAACTGCCGCACCGCCGCCGACGCGTGCCGTTTGTCCGCGGGCAGGTCGCGGGCCAGCCGGACGCGGAACGTCTCGGCGAGGAAGTAGAGCAGGTCGCGTTCGTCCGGCTCGGCGGGCCAGCGCGCGTCGCCCTTGAGGATCGCTTCCAGGTCGAACGCGTGCCGGGCGACCTTCAGGTACGACCGGAACGCGCCGGCGTGCTGCGGGGTGAGCGTGGCGTACGCGAGCAGCCCGACGGTCTCGTCGTCGAGCGGATCGCCCGCCGAGTGCAGCAGGTCGGACAGCATGTGCCAGGACCGCGGCGTGGAGAACGGCTCCTCGGTCTTCGGCGGCTGGCTCCACAGGTGGTCCGGGCGCTGGGCCAGGTACTCGACCACCGCCGGGTGGATGCCGTTGCCCGCCGCCCAGGCGAGCCAGTCGCCCGCCGACGCGCGCAGGTGCAGGTGGACCAGGCGGTTCACCAGCGCCGAGGCCATCGGCCGGGCGAGCGCCTGGTCGGTGGCGCGGTTGCCGGCGCCGATCACCACCGAACCGGGCGGCAGCTCGTACGAGCCGATCCGGCGGTCGAGGATCAGCGAATAGAACGCCTTCTGCACGTCCGGCGACGCGGCGTTCAGTTCGTCCAGGAACAGGCAGTACGGCTCGTCTCGGGCGATCTGCTCGGGCGGGCAGAACCGGCTGCGGCCGTCGGCGATCTGCGGAACGCCGATGAGGTCCTCCGGCGCGAGCTGGGTGCCGAGCAGCGAGACGCACTCCAGGCCGAGCGCCGCCGCGAATTCCCGGACCAGCGAAGACTTCCCGATTCCGGGCGCGCCCCAGAGGAAGACCGGCCGGACGACGGCGGTCGTGAGCAGGATGTCGGGCAGCTGGGCAGGCGTGACAGTGAGCTGGGCGTGCAAGGCGTGGACCCCTCCGGTGCCGGGACATCCTGGTGCGACGCCCGTTTCGTACCGCTATGGTCGCGTGCCGTGCCCGCTGCCCGCATCCGGTTTTTCAGCTCCGCGCCGCCGCCGGGTACGGCAGCAGCGCCATCTCCCGCGCGTTCTTGATCGCGGTCGCCACCTGTTTCTGTTGCTGCGGCGTCAATCCGGTGACCCGGCGGGCCCGGATCTTGCCGCGGTCGGAGATGAATTTCCGCAGCAGGTCGACGTCCTTCCAGTCCACCCTGGTGATTCCGGCCGCGTGGATGGGGTTCGGGCGGCGGCGCGGCGTCCGGTCCGGTTTAGGCATGGCGCTCACCAGCTCGACTTCGAGACGCCGGGCAGCTCCCCGTTGTGCGCCATTTGCCGCATGCGCACCCGGGACAGGCCGAACTTCCGCAGGTATCCGCGCGGACGGCCGTCGGCGGCGTCGCGGTTGCGGATGCGCGTGCGGCTGGCATCGCGCGGCATGCGTTGCAGCGCAACGACTGCGTCGGCCTTCTCCTCCGAAGATGCCGACGGCGACGCGATCACCGCCTTGAGCGCGCGCCGGCGTTCGACATACCGCGCGGCGATCACCTTCCGCTGCTCGTTCTTCGCGATTTTCGACTTCTTCGCCATCAGCGCTCTTCCTTGAATTCGACGTGCTTGCGCGCCACCGGGTCGTATTTGCGCAGTACCATCCGGTCCGGATTGTTGCGGCGGTTCTTCTTCGTCACGTACGTGTAGCCGGTCCCCGCGGTCGACCGCAGCTTGATGATCGGCCGGATGTCAGTGCTTTTCGCCATTTAGAGCTTCACTCCCTTCGCCACGAGGTCGGCGACGACGGCGTCGATGCCGCGTTTGTCGATCGTCTTCATGCCCTTCGCCGACACCTTGAGCCGCACCGCGCGGCCGAGGCTCGGCACGTAGTAGCGGCGCGTCTGCAGGTTCGGCTCCCAGCGCCGCGAGGTGCGGCGGTGCGAATGCGAGACCTGCTTGCCGTAGCCCGGCTTGCGGCCGGTGACCTGGCACACGGCTGACACGGACCCTCCTAAGTTGATAGTGACATTCATGTTCAACTACGCTCGTCACCGTACCCCGCCCCGTCGTCTGGAGATCCAGTGCCCCCACGTCCGCGTGTCCCGCTCGTGCTCTGCAGCGGGATCGCCCGCACCGGCGACCTCGCCGCGCTCCTGCTCCGCGCCAGCCCCGGCACCGCCGTCGTCCACCACGACCTGCGCGACATCGGTTCCGGTGTCGTCCGCCGCCGGATCCGCCTGCGCGGCCGCGACGAGCTGACGCCGCTCGAACTCGCGCACGGCTGCGTCAACTGCACCCTGCGCGAGGACCTGCTTCCGCTGCTGCGCCGGCTGGCCCGGATGCCTCAGGTCGACCGCATCGTCGTGCGGCTCGACGAGGCGATGGAGCCGGAACCGGTGAGCTGGGCGATCCGCAACGTCCTGGTCGGCGACCGCCCGGTGAGCGACGACGTCGAACTCGAAGCGGTCTTCACCGTGCTCGACTGCGCGACCTGGCTCGCCGACGTCACCGGCGACGACCTGCTCGCCGAACGCGGCCTGCAGGGCAGCCCGGAAGACGAGCGGACAGTCGCGCAGGTCGCACTGTCCCAAGTGGAATCGGCGGACGTGCTCGTGCTCGCCGGAGCCGCGCCGGACGCCTGGTGCGCGGCCAAATCCTCAGCGGTGCTGGACCGGGTCGCGCCGTCCGTGCCCCGCGTCGAGCTGGCCCGCAGCGACGCCGCCGGGCTGTTCGCCGCGATCCCCGCCGACGCGCGCCGCGGCGAGGTCACCGACCTGCACGGCGCGTTGCTGCGCGGCGCCCCGCCGCTGCACCCGGACTGCGGCATCGAGTTGCTGCGGTTCACCGCGCAGCGCCCGTTCCATCCGGAACGGCTGCACGAGGCGATCGACCTGCTGCTCGACGGCGTGGTCCGCACCCGAGGCCGGGCCTGGGTCGCGAGCCAGCCGGACGTCGCGTTCTGGATCGAATCGGCGGGCGGCGGGCTCGGCATCGGGCACGCCGGGCCGTGGCTCGCCTCGCCGGACGGACCGGACTGGGCCGACGTCTCCCCCGAACGCCGCACGCTCGCCTCGCTGCGCTGGGACCCGGTGCACGGCGACCGCGCACAGGAACTGGTGATCGTCACCGATCAGGCCGCTCCGGCGGAGATCGAGAGCGCGTTGCAGGCAGCTCTGCTCACCGACGCCGAACTGGCCGAGGGCGAAGCGGCCTGGCGCGCGTACCCCGACCCGTTCGGGGACTGGCACGAAGACCCCTGCGAAGAAACCGAAGAACCCGACCGGCACGCGAACGCCGCCAACCAGAAGGACGAAACCCTGTGAAACCCGGCATCCACCCCGACTACCATCCGGTGGTCTTCAAGGACTCGTCGACCGGCGACGCGTTCCTGACCCGCTCCACCGCCATCTCGGACCGCACGATCGACTGGTCCGACGGGAACACCTACCCGCTCGTGGTGGTGGACATCAGCGCGTGGTCGCATCCGTTCTGGACCGGCACCCAGCGGATCCTCGATTCGGCCGGCCAAGTCGAGAAGTTCCACCGCCGCTACGGGCAGCGCCGGAGCGGGGGTGCGCGCTGATGGCCGTGCCGAAGCGGAAAATGTCGCGCAGCAACACCCGGTCCCGGCGCTCGCAGTGGAAGGCGGCGGCGCCGGACCTGGTGCCGATCGTCGTGGACGGCGAGCGGAAGCTGGTGCCGCGCAAGCTGATCAAGCACTTCCAGCGGTTTGAGCGGTGAGCGTCCCGGTCACTGTCCTTTCCGGATTCCTCGGCGCCGGGAAAACCACGCTGCTCAACCAGATCCTGGCCAACCGCGAGGGCCTGCGCGTCGCGGTGATCGTGAACGACATGAGCGAGGTCAACATCGACGCCGCGCTCGTGCGGGACAGCGTGTCGCGGACCGACGAGCGGCTGGTCGAGATGACCAACGGGTGCATTTGCTGCACCCTGCGCGAGGATCTGCTCGAGGAGGTCGCGCGGCTGTGCGGTGACGGGCGGTTCGACCATCTGCTCATCGAGTCCAGCGGGATCTCCGAGCCGATGCCGGTGGCCGCGACGTTCTCCTTCCCCGCCGACGACGGCACTCCGGTGCTGTCGTCGGCGCGGCTGGACACGATGGTCACCGTGGTGGACGCGGCGAACTTCGCCCGCGAACTGGCCCGCGGCGACAGCCTGGTCGAGCGCGGGCTGGACCAGTACGACGGCGACGAGCGGACGGTCAGCGACCTGCTGATGGACCAGGTCGAGTTCGCGGATGTGCTGCTGCTGAACAAGGTCGACCTGGTCACACCGTCCGAAAAGGACCGCCTGCTCGCGTCCCTGCGCCGCCTCAACCCGGCTGCCGACGTCGTGTCCGCGGAGTTCGGCCGGGTGCCGCTGACGCGGGTCTTCGGCACCGGCCGGTACGACGCCGAACGCGCGCAGCAAGCGCCGGGCTGGGTGGCCGAACTGAACGGCGACCACGTGCCGGAGACCGAGGAGTACGGCATCTCCAGCGCCGTGTTCCGCTCCGCGCGGGCATTCGATCCGGTGCGGTTGTGGGAGTTCGTCACCTCGCGGCTTGACTCCGGCGAGTTCGGCACGGTGCTGCGGTCGAAGGGGTTCTTCAGCCTCAGCACCCGGCCGGGCACACTCGGGTTGTGGTCACAAGCGGGCAGCGTCGCACGATTCGAACCGCAAGGAGTCGCCGACGAACCACGGCAGGAACTGGTGTTCATCGGCGTCGGACTTCAGCACGCCGCGCTGCTCGACGCGCTCGAAACCTGTCTGTCCGACGCCGCCGCGGCCGCGGACCCGTTTCCCGCGTGGGAACCGGTCCACGTCCACTGAGGACAGTTCCGGCTCACGGCCGCAACACCGTGAGCCGGAACCGCCCGCCCGTCTCAGCCGCGTGCGTCACCGCCTCCCCTACCGCGGACAACGCGAACTCGTCCACCTCGAACTGCGTCAAATCCAGCAGCCCGCACCGCGCCAGCGCGATCAGTTTCGGCACCGCGTCGCGCGGGTACATCCATCGCCCGCTCACTGTCACGCTGTTCAGCATCAGCCACGGATACGGCAACGCCACGTCGTCCCCGATCCCGCCCATCAGCACCACGCGGCCGAACTCCCGCACCGTCATCGCCGCTGCGCGCGCCGCAGTGACCGGAGCGGACGGTGGCAGCAGGTCCAGCACGAGGTCCACCGGTCCCGCCGCGGCTGAGTGCATTGCCGCGCGGTCCTCGTCTTCGTTGCCGGACAACCTAACAGTCCGGACCCGGTGGCCGAAGCGTCGTGCCAGATCGGCGAGCGCCGCTCGGTTCCGGCCCGGCGCGATCACCCGGCCCGCGCCCATCGCGATCGCCACGGCGACCGCCGCGCCGCCGTACGTGCCGGTCGCGCCGCTGATCAGCACCGTCTCCCCTGGCTGCAGTCCGCCGTCGAGGAGACCGCCGTAGGGCACCAGGCAAATCCCGAGCGCCGCCCACTGACCGGCGTCGGCCTCGTCAAGGGAGCCCAGCGGGGCCGCATTCTCCGTCGGCACCATGATCTGCTCGGCGAACCCGCCGTGCCGGAAATGGCGCTGCAATGCCAACCCACCGTCGCCGCGTGCCGTCAGGCCCTGCAGGACGACGTCGGGCGTCACCGCGTCGTCGCGGGAGCGGACGGTCGGGTCGCAGCGAACCCAGTCGCCGGGCCGGAGTTTCGTCGCGTCCGGACCGACCGAGCGCACGCGGCCGACCGCGCCGGTCCCCAGAATCGCGGGCAGGTCGAGCAGATACCGCCGCGCACCGCTGACCACTTCGGCGGTGTAATGCAGCACGGGAGCCGCGACGACGTCCACCACCACTTCCCCGGTGCCGGGCACCGGATCCGCGACCTCCTCGACCGACAACGAGCTCCCGAATTCCCTGAGCACAGCAGCTTTCACCGAGTTCTCCTTCGTCCGCCCCCGATCCTCGGCGAAGCGGACGAACGCAACCAGGAGCCTGTCGCTACCAGGATGGTTCGTCCGGGATACCCGTTTCGCACCAGTTGAACAGGCTAGGTTTATCAGTCTAGGCTGTCGATCGTGGCGGACCGGACGAGCGCAACCCAGACGCGGCACAGCGGGCGGTACAAGTGGGTAGCGCTCTCCAACACCACGCTCGGCGTGCTGATGTCGGCGCTCGACGGCTCGATCGTGATCATCTCGCTGCCCGCGATCTTCCGCGGCATCGGCCTGGACCCGCTGGCCCCGGCCAACATCGGCTATCTGCTGTGGATGATCCTCGGCTACCTGCTGGTGTCCGCGGTCTTGGTGGTGACGCTCGGGCGGCTCGGCGACATGTTCGGCCGGGTCCGGATGTACAACGTCGGGTTCGTGATCTTCAGCGTCGCCTCGGTGGCGCTGTCGTTCGACCCGTTCCACGCTGGCGGCGGCGCGCTGTGGCTGATCGGCTGGCGGGTGGTGCAGGCCGTCGGCGGCGCGATGCTCACCGCGAACTCCGCGGCGATCCTCACCGACGCGTTCCCGCGCGAACAGCGGGGAATGGCGTTGGGCGTCAACCAGATCACCGCGCTGGCCGGCCAGTTCCTCGGCCTCGTCGCGGGCGGGCTGCTGGCCGAACTCGACTGGCGCGCGGTGTTCTGGGTGAGCGTGCCGTTCGGCATTTTCGGCACCGTCTGGTCGCTCCGCAGCCTCCGCGAGATCAGCCGTCCGCAACGATCGAGGATTGACTGGGGCGGCAACGTCACCTTCGCGCTCGGCACCGCGATCGTCCTCGCCTCGATCACCTACGGCATCCAGCCCTACGGCGGCGCGGCAACCGGCTGGGGCAACCCGTGGGTGCTCGGCGGGCTCGGTGCCGGGATCGCGCTGCTCGCGGCGTTCTGCGTGATCGAGACCAGGGTGCCGTCGCCGATGTTCCAGCTGTCGCTGTTCCGCATCCGCGCCTTCACCGCAGGGAACCTCGCCGCGCTGCTCACCGCGATCGCGCGCGGCGGAATGCAATTCATGCTGATCATCTGGCTGCAGGGAATCTGGCTTCCCTTGCACGGCTACGACTACGAGCAAACCCCGCTATGGGCCGGGATCTACCTGCTGCCGCTCACCGCCGGGTTCCTGATCGCCGGTCCGGTCTCCGGCTTCCTCTCCGACCGCTTCGGCGCGCGGCTCTTCTCGACCGGCGGCCTGTTGCTGGTCGCCGGGTCTTTCCTCGGGCTGCTCGCCCTGCCGGTGGATTTCAGCTACCCGGCGTTCGCGGCGCTGCTCGTGCTGAGCGGAATCGGGCAGGGCATGTTCTCCGCGCCCAACACCTCCGCGATCATGAGCAGCGTGCCGGACCACCAGCGCGGCGTCGCGTCCGGGATGCGCTCGACGTTCCAGAATTCCGGGACGTCGCTGTCCATCGGCGTGTTCTTCTCGCTGATGATCGCCGGTCTGGCCGGCTCGCTGCCGTCGACGCTCACCGGCGGGCTGCAGGCGCACGGCGTCCCGGCGGACGTCGCCGCGAACATCGCCCAGCTGCCGCCGGTGAGCACCCTCTTCGCCGCGTTCCTGGGCAGCAACCCGGTGGCGCACCTGGTCGGGCCCGGGGTGCTCGGCCGGCTCTCCCCCGCCGATTCCGCCGCGCTGACCGGCAAAGAGTTCTTCCCGACCCTCATTTCCGGGCCGTTCCACGACGGACTGGTCACGGTGTTCGTCGCGGCCGCGGCGATGGCTCTGGTCGCCGCGCTGGCGTCGGCGTCGCGGGGGAAGCGGTACTTCCACCAGGACTAGGTCAGTCCATCGTGAGCGCGATCTTGCCGTGGATGTTGCCTGCCTGATAGGTCCGCATCGCCTCGGCGGCTTCGGCGAGCGGGAAGGTCGCCATGATGCGGTGCGTCAGCTCGCCTTTCGCGTACAGCCCCGCCAGCCGGGCGAGGCGAGCCGCCGAGCGGTCGTTCACCGTGAGCCGGATGCCCAGCTCGCCGGCGCGGTCATGCTCGACCAGAGTAAGAATCCGGGACCGGTCTTTGATCAGCTCCAGCGTGTACTCCAGTGCGGCACCGCCGACCCCGTCGATGGCCGCCGTGACGCCGTGCGGAGCCACCCGTTCGACGAAATCCTCGCTGTAGACAAGGGGAATCGCGCCGAGCGCCCGTACCTGCTCGTGCCACTGGGGACGCGCCACGCCGAGCGCCTTCGCACCGCGCAGCTGCGACAGCTGCACCGCCATCGCCCCCACGGAACCCGCCGCACCGTGCACGAGCACCGTGTCGCCGGGGCCGACGTCGATCACCTCGACCGCGATGTCCGCGGTCTGCGCCGCCGCGGTGAACGCGCCCGCGACCTCCCACGGCATCTCCGGCGGCTTGGGCACAACCTGGTCCTGCCCGGCGACGACAAGTTCCTGATACGCGCCCAACCGGCCGAAGCCGAGCACCTCGTCGCCCGCCGCGAACCCTTCGACGCCTTCCCCGATTTCGTCGATCACCCCGGCGAACTCGTTGCCCGGCACGGTGAACGCGCCCGGTTCCGGCACCGGGATGAGCCCCGCAAGCACCGCGACGTCGAACGCCTGCAGCCCCGCGGCCTTCATCCGGATCCGCACCTCCCCCGGTCCGGCCTGTGGCTCCGGCACCTCCTCCAGCCGCAGCACTTCCGGCCCGCCCAGCTCGCGGAACCCCATCGCCTTGCTCATGCCTGCCTCCAGCGTTCGTGTCGATCACCACCAGTGTTCGACATCAAGCGGACTTGACGTCAAGCCGCGGCTCGACCAGTGCGGCCCGATGGGATACGTTGATCAGCGATGACTACCGGGACGGCTTCGCGCCACTCACGGATCGGCTACCCGGCGCTCTTCTGAGCGCCGCGCGGGCCCCGCCTCCTTCGTCGTGACCACATGCACCTCAACGACGACAGGAGACCTTCATGCCCGGCAAAACTCTGCGGATCCCCACCCCTGACGGCCAAGCCGACGCCTTCGCCGCGTTCCCCGACGACGGCGAGCGGCGCCCAGGCGTGCTCATGTACGCCGACGGTTTCGGCCTCCGGCCCGTACTGCGCGACCTGGCCCTCGAACTGGCTTCGCACGGGTACTACGTGCTCGTGCCCAACTACTTCTACCGGCACGGCCCCGCGCCGGTCCTCGAACTTCCGGAGTTCATCGGCGAAAACGAGCGACCCGCGGTCTTCGCTCAGGTGATGCCGTTGATCGAAGCGCACACCCCCGAACTGGTGCTGCGCGACGCCAGCGCATACCTCGAATTCCTGACCGCGCAGCCGGAAGTCAGCGCCGGACCGATCGGGGTCACCGGCTATTGCATCGGCGGGCTCCACGCAGTCCGCACCGCCGCAGCCCATCCGGATCGAGTGGCGGCGGTCGCCGGATTCCACGCGCCGGTGGGTGCGGCCGGGCCCGAGAATTTCGCTCAGCTCACCGCGCAGGCGCACTTCGGACACGCCGCTTCCGACCTGACGTCGGAAACTCTCGGCGAACTCAACCAAGCCCTTGATGCGGCAGGGGTGAGCTACACATCCGAGATCTACCCCGGCACGATCCACGGATTCACCATGGCCGACACGGATTCCTTCAACCCCGCCGGCTTGCGACGGCATTGGGAACGGCTGCTGCCGCTCCTCGGCCGGGCACTCTGAGGTCTGGGCCGTTTCGCAGCCAGTCCGATTGCGAAACGGCTACTCGACCCACCACCAGCCGTCGCCCAGTTCGACCGTCGGGCGGACGGCACAGCCCAGGCCGTCGAGGTAGTCGTACTGGTCGACGGGACGGCCGGGAAGGTACTTCTCCGGGGAACCGCTGAAGTGGGCGAACCCGGCGGCGCAGTCGGGAATCCCTGCCCAGGCGCGGACGAACCACACCGGCCGGTCCGGGTCGTTGTTGATCCGCGAAATCGCCGGCGGCGGCTTTTCGCCCTTCTTGAGCTCGCTCAGGGAGCGCAGCACGTCGGCATAGTCCGCTCGGTGCATCGAGTACCAGGTAGCGGCGTAGAAGTGCACCCAGTTGGTGCTGGCCATCAGCACCGCGCACGCCGCGGCGAGCACCGCGTATCCGGCGAGGCCCGGCCAGCGCAGCCCCCGCCACACCAGCCACGCGCTGATGCCCGTCGCCGTCGCCGCGGTCAGCCACGCTCCCGCAGTCAGCACGATGACCGGCACCGGGATCACGCCGCTGATCGGCACGACGAAGTAGCTCACGGCGGCGGCCAACAGCCAGCCGAGCAGGAACACGACTGCGGCCAGCACCAAACCCGGTCTTCGAGTTTTCTCGGAACTCCCCATGATCACTAGACGGGCGACCCGCCGGTCGGTTGCGCTAGTCCCGCGACGGCGTGTACAGCGCGCCCAGAAACTCCACCAGCAGCCGCTCCCGCAACGGTTCCGGCGCGACCGCCAGCAACGCGTTGACCGGGGCCATCCGTTCCGGCAGCCCGCCGGCGCCGGTCAGGCCCGCCGCGGCGAGGAGTCCGCCGAACTGTTCGGACGTCAGCGTCGCCGGGTCCAGCGCGGCCACGAACGCGGCCACGTCCGGATCGACCCGCACCGGGCCTTCCGTGCGCGCCGCCTCGACCGAAGCGGCCAGATCAGCCAGGAATTCCGGCTCGCTGCCGTGATTGGCCGCGGTGACGGTGAGGTGCAGATTCAGCGGAGAAGTCCCGTGCGCGAACTGCGGCTGGACATACCAGCCACGAGCCTTCATCTCGTCGGCGACGGTGAACAGGTCGAAGCCGTCCGACCCGGCGAACGCGACCAGCGTCGACACCGGGTCGCCCAGCACGCGCAAGCCCGGAATCGATGCCACGCCGGCGCGAATCCGGTCCACCGCTTCCCGGGTGCGCGAGGCCAGCTTCAGGTAGCCGTCCTCGCCGAGGTGGTGCACGACGGCCCACGCGGCGGCGAGCGGGCCGCCGGAGCGGGTGCTCTGCAGCGTCGGGTTGAGCATCGTGTAGCCGGGCCAGGCAGCGCTCGCGAAGAAATGCGGCCGGCGGAGTTCCGCGGAAGCGTGCAGCAGCACCGAGACGCCCTTGGCGCAGTAGGCGTATTTGTGCAGGTCCACCGAAATGCTGGTGACGCCCGGGACGCGGAAGTCGAACGGCGGCAGGTCCGCGCCGAGCTTCGCGAAGTACGGCAGCACCCAGCCGCCGATGCACGCGTCGACGTGCATGCGGACCCCGTGCGCCGAAGCCGCCGCCGCGATGTCCGTGATCGGGTCGACGACGCCGTGTGCGTACGAAGGCGCGCTCGCCACGACGAGCACGGTGGAGTCGTCGATCGCCGCCGTCATCGCCGCCGGGTCCGCGCGGAACGTCTCCGGATCGACCGACACCACGACCTTACGCACGCCGAACAGGTGCGCGGCCTTGTGGAACGCGGCGTGCGCGGTTTCCGGCAGGACGATCGAGGGCGCCTCGATGTCCGGCCGGGAGTCGCGGGCGGCGAGGACCGCCAGCAGGCACGATTCGGTGCCGCCGGACGTCACCGAGCCGACCGTGTCCGGCGTGCCGCCGAGCAGCCCGGCCGCGCGGGCGACCAGGTCGTTCTCCATCCGCAGCAGGCTGGGGAACGCGGTCGGGTCGAGTCCGTTGGCGGAACTGGCCAGCGCGTGCGCGGCGGCGGCGATTTCGTCCACTTCGGACAGTCCGCTGTCGTAGACGTAGGCCAGCGTGCGGCCGCCGTGCGTCGGCAGGTCGCCGGAGCGGAGTTCGCACAGCCGCGCGAGGACGTCGTTCACGGCTGTTTCTCCAGCACCGAACGGCGCAGCAGCGGGATGCCGAGCGCGATCAGCACCGCGGGCAGCACCGACGCGCCGATCACGATCGCGGTGATCGCCGACGGCGGCTGCGGGACGGCGGTCGCGCCGGTGCTCGACACGTAGCTCCCGGCCTGCAGCACGATGCCGAACAGTCCCGGCCCGAGCGCGAGCCCGAGCGTCTCGGACGCGGTCCACACGCCGGCCGTGACGCCCGCCCGGGTCTCGCCGGTCCTCTCCTCCTCGGCGCTGATCAGGTCCGGCAGGATCGCCAGCGGGAACACCGAAATGCCCGCGTAGCCGACGCCGGCCAGCGCGACGAACACCAGCGTCGCGGCGAACGGGAGCTTGTCGGCGAAGTACATCGCCACCAGGCCGACGAAGAACGACGTGGTGGCGATCCGGAATCCGGCGAGCTTGCCCCAGCGCGCGCCGAGGCGCGGCCACACCGGCATGGTGACGAGCGCGGGCCCGACGAAGCCGACGAACAGGTAGGTGCGGTAGCTCGGGTCGCCGAGCACGTGCTGCGCGAAGTACGGGATCGCGGCCAGCACGGTGCCGATGCCTAGCGCCTGGATGAAGTAGACGCCCAGCAGCCACCGGAACGAACGCCACTGCGCGATGGTGCGCGCCAATTCCTTGAGCCGCACCGTGTTGGGCCGCAGCGAGCCGACCGGCGCGCCCTTCAGGCCGAAGTAGACGCCGAGCGTGGCGGCCAGGATGATCACCGCCATCACCAGGCCCATCACCCGGTAGCCCGCCACGCCGGGCAGCAGGTCGGTGATCGCCGGGGCGCCGCCGCCGGACACCAGCACCGCGACCGCCAGCACGCCGATCCGGACGCTGGTGAGTTTCGTGCGTTCCTCGGCGGAATCGGTCAGCTCGGCCGGAAGCGCGTTGAACGGCACCTGGAAGAACGCGTACGCGGTGGCGCACAGGAAGAACATCGCCACGACGTACGCCGCGTCCCACACCGGCGTGCCGAAGCCGGGATGCGCGAACAGCGCGGCGAACAGGATCGCGACGCCGATCCCGCCGCGCAGCAGGAACCGCCGCCTGCTGCCGGTGCGCGCGAGGTCGGCGTCCGACAGCCGTCCGGCGACCGGGTTGAAGACCACGTCCCACGCCTTGGGCACGAACACGATCACCCCGGCCGCCGCCGCGGGCACGGCCATCGTGTCGGTGAGGTACGGCAGCAGGAGCAGCCCCGGCACCGTGCCGAACCCGCCGGTGACGAAGGAGCCGAGCGAGTAGCGGAATCTCGTGCGGCGGGACAGCGACGCCAAAGGTCCTCCTCGAAGGCGGAACGACGAACGCATGCCTAATGGATCTTCGCCGGTCCCCGGTAGTGGTCGGGAGGAATCGTGCCACCGTCGTGATGCACCGGCCGTACCGGGCCGATTACCGCCTTGCTTTCCGGACAGGCCTTTCACGGGTGCAGCTCAGGGTGTCCGGCGAGGAAGGCCCGGTAGCTGTCGAGCGTTCCGGTCCCGGAGTAGCCGAGGTCCTCCGGCGTGACCGCGGCGCCGCTCGACGCCGAGACGACCTGGATGCCGAGACTGACCTCGGGGTCCCCGTCGGCGGCCTTGACGATCGCCGGGAACGCCGCCGCGAGCACGGTCCTCCGCACCGCCTCGTCATCGGTGTCGGCATCGATCACCACGTTGCCGGTCCGGCCCATCCCGACATTCGTCCGGTAGTTGCTCTCGACACTGACCACGTGCGGCAGCGTCGCGACCGCCGCCTTGTACTTCGCCGCCCGCGCAGCGTCGACGGCTTCCACGCCTGCCGCGCAGCAAGCGGCCAGCAACGCGACGACCCCGGCGAGGAACAGAGCAGAGAGCTTGCGCATGGCCGCTTTGACGCACGCCGGGGGCTCGCGGTGCCGACGAAATACGCGGGGCCGCCCCGAGGGGTCGAGGGGTCAGGACAGCGCTTTCGCCGCCCTGGCCAACGACCCCGCGTCCCCGCGCAGCAGCAACGTCGTCACCACCGTCGACTCCCACGCGGACAATTCCTCCCGGATCTTCTCCGCGGGCCCGATCAGCGAAGTGTCCTCGACCAGCGAAGTCGGGATCGCCTTCACCGCCTCTTCCTTGCGCCCGGAGAGGTAAAGCTCCTGCACCTTGTCCGCCACATCCGCATACCCGAGCCGGGCGAAGACGTCGTGGTGGAAGTTCACGCTCTTCGCGCCCATCCCGCCGATGTACAACGCCAGCGCCGGTTTGATGAAGCTCGCCGCCTCCTCGACGTCGTCGTGCACGATCACCGGCACCGACGCGGCCACCTCGAAACCGTCCAGGCCGCTCCGCCGCGCGCCCGGGCGGGCGAAACCCTCCTCCAGCGCGGCCCGGTAGAAGCCGTCGGACTTGGGCGAGAAGAACAGCGGCAGCCAGCCGTCGCAGATTTCCGCGGCCAGCGCGACGTTCTTCGGGCCTTCGGCGGCGAGGTAGATCGGCAGGTCCGCGCGCAGCGGGTGTACGGTCGGCTTGAGCGGTTTGCCCAGTCCCGTCCCGCCTTTGAGCGGCAACTGGAAGAACTGCCCGTCGATGGTCACCGGTTCCTCGCGGGCCAGCACCTTGCGCACGATCTCGACGTATTCGCGCGTGCGCGCCAGCGGCTTCGGATACGGCTGGCCGTACCAGCCCTCCACCACCTGCGGCCCGGACGCGCCCAGCCCGAGCACGAACCGGCCGCCGGAGAGGTGGTCCATGGTCAGCGCGCTCATCGCGGTGGCGGTCGGGGTGCGCGCGGACATCTGCACGATGTTGGTGCCGAGCTTGATCCGGCTGGTCGCCGCGCCGACCCAGGCGAGCGGCGTGAACGCGTCCGACCCGTACGCCTCGGCCGACCACACCGAGTCGAACCCGAGCCGTTCGGCTTCGAGCACGGTCTCCTGCGCGCCCGGGATCGGCCCGCTCCCCCAGTACCCGAGGTGAAAGCCCAGCTTCATCAGCCCTCCTGATCTCGAAGGTCCGTGAAGGACTCCTTGAGGGAATCTGATTCCCTCAAGGAGTCCTTCACGGCACGTCCGGCGAGTAGTGCTCCGGTTTCCCGCGCTCGGCGAGCGGGGGAAGATTGCGGCGCGGGGTTTCGACCGGCGGCGTCCCCGGGGCCAGTGCGCCGCGGGCGCGCCGCCAGCCCGCCCGTGCCCGCGGATGGTAGCGGCGATCGTGCGGAAGCAGCGTGAACGCCGCGTTGATCAGCTTGCCCACGCGCCGATGCCGCCGGGCATCCCGCGCGGTCCAGCGAAAGCCGAGCAGGTCGCGCACTTCCGGGTCGTACAGGCCGACGGTCAGCCACACGAACTGTTTGGCGATGATCTTCGAGACCGGTGTCCACAGTGGATCCGGCAGCCACGGCAGGAACGGCGGCTTGGCGATCCCACGAAGGTCGAGGACGTCGCGCGTGGCTTTGTTGTCTTCCAGCACCTCGGCGCACATGTGCTTCCAGTACCGCTGGAAGTCCTCCCACGACTCCGGTACCGGCCGCATCGTCATGTCGTACATCCGCCACCAGCGCACGTGTTCGTCGAACAGCGTGCGTTTCTCCTCTTCGCCGATGCCGCCCATGAAATTGTCGGCGATCAGGATGGTGCTGACGAAGAACGTCGAATGCGCCCAGTAGTACGTGTCGGGGTCGAGCGCGTGATAGCGCCGGCCCTGCTTGTCCACGCCCTTGATCCGGTCGTGGTAGCCGCGCACTTCCAGCGCCGTGCGGTGCGCGAGCGGACCGTCGTAGACCACGCCGCCGATCGGGTACAGCGAACGGAAGAGCCGCTGCCACCGCTCCTCGAAAAACCGCGAATGCTCCTCGACGCCCGCGCCGAGCCCCGGGTGCATGTTCTGCATCGACCCGGCCCACAGCGCGATCAGCAGCCCGCGCCAGTCGCCGAAGTACTTCCAGGTCAGCGAGTCCGGTCCCAGCGGCTCGGGGGCTTCCCTGCTCATCGCGGCTCCTCGGCGGGTCGGCGAAGTGACTACAGCTGTTGTCAGGTTAGGATGTGACAACATCTGTGGTCAACTCGGGACGGGAGCGGGTATGCCGGGCCGCACGTGGGCGGGCACGACGCTGGACGACCGCAAGGCCCAGCGCCGCGCGCAGCTGCTGGCCGCCGGGCTCGACCTGCTCGGCGCGCACGGCAGCGCGGCGGTGAGCGTGCGCGCGGTGTGCCGGTCCGCGAAGCTGACCGAGCGGTACTTCTACGAAAGCTTCGCCGACCGGGAAAGCCTGGTCGCCGCTGTCTACGAGGACGTCGGAGACCAAGCCCGGCAGGCACTCGCCAACGCGGTGTCCGGCGAAGCCGATCCGAGCCGCCGTGCCGAACGCGCGGTCACGGCGTTCGTGGAGCTCGTGCTGGACGATCCGCGCAAGGGCCGCGTGCTGCTGCTCGCGCCGCTGACCGATCCCGCGCTGACCAGCCGCGGCCTGCACCTCCTCCCGGCGTTCACCACGCTCGTCGGGGAACAGCTGTCGCGCGGCGACGAGACCGGCCGCCAGCTCGTGGCGATCGGTCTCGTCGGCGCGCTCAGCAACGTGTTCATCGCCTACCTCGACGGCACGCTGAAGGTGAGCCGCGAGCGTCTCGTCGAGCACTGCGTGAAGCTCGTGCTCGGCGCGGACGCTTTCGACCCGGGGGCTCACTGAGCGGCTGCCCGCTCGTCGCGCAGCCGCAGCGCGATGTCGATGATCATGTCCTCCTGGCCGCCGACGTAGCGTTCTTCGCCGACCTTGTACAGGATTTCGTGTGCCGGGACGCCGTAGCGCTCGGCCGCGCGTTCGGCGTGCAGCAGGAAGCTGGAGTACACGCCGGCGTAGCCCTGGATGATCGACGACCGGTCCATCACCGGCAGCCGGGTCAGGTACTTCTTCACGACGTTCTCCGCGGCCTCCATCAGAACGTCTTTGTCCACCCCGGTTTTGATGCCGAGCCGCTCGAACGTCGCCGCCAGAACCTCAGTCGGCGAGTTGCCCGCGCCCGCGCCGAGCGCGGCGAGCGAACCGTCGATCTGCCGGGCTCCGGCACGGTAAGCGAGCACCGAGTTGGCGACGCCGAAGCTCAGGTTCTGGTGTCCGTGGTAGCCGACCTGGGCTTCGTCGCCGAGTTCCGCGACGAGAGCGGCGACGCGTTCGGAGGCGTCGTCCAGGATCAGCGCGCCCGCGGAGTCCACGACGTACACGCACTGACAGCCCGCGTCGACCATGATCCGGGCCTGCTTCGCCAGGTCCTCGGGCGTCGACATGTGCGACAGCATCAGGAATCCGACGGTTTCGAGGCCGAGATCGCGGGCCGCGCCGAAGTGCTGGATGGACACGTCGGCCTCGGTGCAGTGCGTCGCGATCCGCACCGCGCCGGCGCCGAGATCGGCCGCCGCACGCAGGTCGGTGACCGTGCCGAGACCGGGCAGCAGGAGCACGGCGATCTTCGCCTGCTTCGCCTCGTCGACCGCGGCGGCGATGAGCTTTCGCTCGTCCACCAAGGAAAAACCGTAGTTGAACGTGGAGCCGCCGAGGCCGTCGCCGTGGGTCACCTCGATCAGCGAGACGCCCGCGTCGTCGAGCGCGCGGACGGTATCGCGGACCTGCTTTTCGGTGAACTGGTGCGCCATGGCGTGGCTGCCGTCGCGCAGAGTGGTGTCGACCAGCCGGACGTCGGTGTTGTTCACGCGGCCACCTCCTGAGCGGCGAAGAGATCGCCGACGCGCGCGGCGGCGGCGGTCATGATGTCGAGGTTGCCCGCGTACTTGGGCAGGTAGTCGCCGTTGCCCGCGACCTCCAGGAAGACGCCCACGCGGGCCTTGCCGCTCCAGTCCGGGCGAGGCGGGTCGAACTGCGGGTCGGCCTTGAGCGTGTAGCCCGGCACGTACTGCTGGACGTCTTTCACCATGCGGTGCACGGATTCGCTGATCGCGTCGAAGTCGGCGTCCGGGTCGACCGCGCAGAACACCGTGTCGCGCATGATCATCGGCGGGTCCATCGGGTTGATGATGATGATCGCGCGGCCCTTCTCCGCGCCGCCGACCTTCTCGATCGCGTGCGAAGTGGTCTCGGTGAACTCGTCGATGTTCGCGCGCGTGCCGGGTCCCGCGGACCGCGAAGACACCGACGCGACGATCTCCGCGTACGACACCGGCGTCACCCGCGAAACCGCGTGCACGATCGGGATGGTCGCCTGGCCGCCGCAGGTGATCATGTTGACGTTGCGGTCGGTCAGCTGGTCGGGCGGGTTCACCGCCGGGCACGTCAGCGGGCCGATCGCGGCGGGCGTCAGGTCGATCGCGCGGATGCCGGCCTCGGCGTACCGCGGTGCGTTCGCTTTGTGGGCCTTCGCCGACGTCGACTCGAACACCAGCTGCGGCAGTTCCGCGCGCGCCAGCAGCCAGTCGACGCCCTCGGCGGACGTCTCGAGGCCGAGCTTCGCGGCGCGGGCGAGCCCGTCCGACGCCGGGTCGACGCCCACCATGTAGCGCACTTCCACGTGCTCGCTGCGCTGGAGTTTTGCCAGCAAATCCGTACCGATGTTGCCCGGGCCGACGATCGCGGCCGTCACCTTGCGTTCCGCCATGTCTGCACGGTGCTCGCCGGGATGGGGCACACTCAACCCATGCGTACCACTGGACGGAACGGCGACGGGCTCGTGACCGCGCGCGTCGCCGCCGTGCTGGAGGCCTTCCGCCCCGGCGACGACGCGCTGGGCGTCTCGGAACTGGCACGCCGGACCGGCCTCGCGAAGACGACCGTGCACCGGCTGGCCGGACACCTGGCCGACACCGGCCTGCTGGAACGCGACGGCACCTCGGTCCGGCTCGGGCTGCGGCTGTTCGAGATCGGTCAGCTCGCGGTGCGCCGCCGCGGCCTGGTGGAGGCGGCGCGGCCGTACCTGGCGGATCTGCGGGAGGCCACGCGGAACACGGTCCACCTCGCGGTGCTGGAGGGCACCGAGGTGGTCTACCTGGACGTGCTGCGCGGCCCGGACGCGCCGGATCTGCCTTCGCGGACCGGCGGGCGCTTTCCGGCGCACGCGACCGGGGTCGGGAAGGCGATCCTGTCCTGCTCCCCCGACGACGTCGTGACGCGCGTGATCGAGGCCGGACTCCCCCGGGTCAGCCCGCGGACGATCACCGCGCCCGGGTTGCTGCGGCGTCAGCTGGCGCGGATCCGGGAAGACGGGATTGCGTTCGAGCGCGAGGAATCCGGCGTAGGCGTGGTGTGTGCGGCGAGCCCGCTCGTCGACGCGAACGGACTCGCCGTGGCCGCGGTGTCGATCTCCGGATGGGCGACCCGGATGCGGACCGAACGGGTCGCGCCCGCGGTCCGGACAGTGGCGCTGGCGTTGTCCCGGACTGTCTCCGAAACCTGATCAAGGCTTCCCTTTGCCTATCCGCAGGATCAGCGCAAGGGCCTCCTCCGAGTAAGCCCCTGGAGTCAAGACCTCCTGCAAGAGCAGGCCGCGCATCGCGGCGACGGTTACAGCGGCCCTGGTCAGCGCTTCCTCGGCGGCGAGCCCTTCGCGTTGCGCGAGCGAGGCCAGCATCTTGGTCAGGTCGTCGAGCGAATCGATGAACTCGCGAAAGTCCTCCGGCCGGTACGCGGCCAGCCCGGTGACGTGAAAGAACCCGCGAACGCGCGACAGCTGCTCCGGGCGCGTGTAGGTCCGCCAGATCGCCACGACGAGATCGGCGAAAGTGCCCTGCCGGGCAGTCTTGAAAAGCTCCTCGTTGTCCCGGGATCGCTGCTCCCCGAGCATGGCCGCCAAGACGCCCGGGAGCGACCCGAAGTGGTAGCGGAGCAGGGCGTGGCTGGTCTCGGCCCTGGCGGCAACCTCCCGAAGCGACACCTCCGGCGACGGAAGCGTCCCGTCGAAGGCGTCGAGAAGCCGGGTCAGGAGACGCCCGCGGGCATCGCCTTTGCCTTCCGTGCTTGACAGGCTCACTCGCACAGTTTATCCATTGGAAAAGAACGCGGCAACGGCGAAGGGAACGGCTCGTGGGACGTCTGCAGATAGTCGGCGCGACAGTCCTCGACGGATCGGGCCGCGATCCCGCAGACGGCACCGTCGCCGTCGAGGACGGGCGGATCACCCAGCCTGACGGCTCCGGCGAACGCCTCGACGCGACCGGGCTGACCATGACGCCCGGCCTGATCGACGCCCACGTCCACCTGGGCCTCTCCAGCCCGATCCAGTCGCAGTTCTCGTATCAGCTGAGCGCCGCCGAGATCGCGGCGGACATCTTCGCCACCGCCAGCGCCACCCTCGACGCGGGCTTCACGACCGTCCGCGACACCGGCGGGATCGACGGCGGCGTCGTCACCACGATCGCCAAGGGCAAGGTCCGGGGACCGCGCGTGCTGTCGTGCGGACCGGTCCAGTGCCAGACCGGCGGGCACGGCTACTACGGAGCCGAATGGGAGCCCACCGAGCTGTGGAGCGGCCATCACATTCCCGGCCTGGCCGCCCTGTCGATGATGTCGGGCAACGCGAACGAGCTGCGCAGCAACGTCCGCGAGGCCTTCCGTCGCGGAGCCTCCTTCCTGAAGCTCTGCGTGACCGGCGGCGTGGTCAGCGCGCACGACAAGCTGACCGACACCCAGTTCACCGTGGAAGAAATCGCCGTCGCCGTCCAAGAAGCCGCGGCACGAGGCACTTACGTGACGGTGCACGCGCACAACAACGAAGGCATCCGGAACGCGGTCGAGGCCGGGGTGCGCTGTGTCGAGCACGGTACCGATATCGACGAGTCCACGGCCGCTCTGATGGCCGCGCACGACGTCGCCCTCGTGCCGACGTTCGCTGTCGTCGAGCACCTGCTGCGCGACACCGCCGAAGCCGGCCTGGGCGCGTCGATCCGCGATCGGGCGCTTGGTGTTCGCGAGCGGATGGCCGAGGCGCTCGCCGCGGCCAAGGAAGCCGAGGTGCGGATCGGGCTCGGATCTGATCTCATCGGTCCCGCTCAGGACCGCCGAGGAGAAGAGCTCGCATTGCGCGCAGACCTGGAGACGCCGATGGAAGCTCTCGTCGCGGCCACGAAGACCAACGCCGAGATCCTGGGCCTGTCCGGCGAGGTGGGGGTCATCGCGCCGGGCTTGCAGGCGGATCTCGTGCTGTGGAACGGAAATCCGCTCGAAAATCCGAACCTGTTCGCCGACCCCGCGAACGCCGTTGTCGTCGTCCAAGCCGGACGCGTCGTAAAGGACCTCCGATGAGCACTCTGTGGCAAGGCTGCCTCGCCGGCACCGACTACTTCGAAATGCGGTCCCGCAGCGGGCACACCTACGGCATCTGGGTCACCACGCCGCCGGGCTACGACCACACCAAGACGCGGGCGCCGGTCGTGTACGTGCTCGACGGCAACTGGGCCGTGGGCCTGACGGCTCCGCTCATCGTCACTCAGGCGGATCCGATGCAGCCGATCCAGCCTTATCTCCAGGTCAGCGTCGGTTACGCGGGCGAGGAAGCGCAGGATTGGGCGCGGCTGCGCAACCGGGATCTCGTGCCGCCCGGCGAGCCGATCGCCCAGGAGTTCGTCGATGCCGTGGAGATGGGAATCGAAACGGGCAGGATGACGCGCGAGGAGGCCGACGCCTACCTCGCCGAACTGCGCGACAGCCGCGCCGACGCGTTCCTGGCCTTCCTCGCCGAGGAACTGCACCCGCGGATCGAACGCGCCTACCACGCGGCCCCGAGCGGGCACGGTCTCTTCGGCTACTCCTACGGCGGGCTTTTCAGTCTCTACGCCTGGCTCAGCGGCTGCCCGCTCTTCGAAAGCATCGGAGCGGGCAGCCCTGGCGTCATCGGCGAGGACAGTCAGGTTTTCGCCCAGCTTGCCGAGCTCGGCGACAATTTGCCTGCCGCCAAGCTGCACGTGACGGTCAACGACCAGGAGCTGTTCGGAGATCTGGCCGTCTACCAAAGCCTCGCGAAGCACACGGCGACCTTCCTGCACCGCCTCAAGGCTCACGGCGGAAACGTCACCACCGCAGTCCTGCGCGAAACGCATGTGACTGGCCTGCAGTCGTCGTTCCTCAGCTACCTCCGGACCTGCCGGGCACAGTGAGTCACCCGGCGGCGTGCACCGAGGGCCGCCGGTCCGCCCACGGCATCGCCTCTTCCAGGAACGCCGCGACCCGCAGCAGCAACGACTCCGAACAGACCGGGCCGCCCAACTGAACCCCGATCGGCAAGCCCTGCGAGGACTGCCCGAGCGGAAGGCTGATCGCGGGCGCACCGGTCTGGTTGAACAACGGCGTGAACGTGCAGGCGTCGAAAAGCTGTCGGGTCCAGTCTGCCGCGGCCAGATCGGCGTTCGCGTCCAGGCGGCCCAGCGGCAGGGCCGGGGTGTTCATCGTCGGGGTCAGCAGCAGGTCGTATCCGGTGAAGAACCGGCCTGCCGCACGGGAAACGACGTTCATCGCACCCAAAGCCGCGGTCAGTTCCATCCCGCTGACCGAGCGGCCGTATTCGACGCACGCCCACGACGTGCGTTCGAGGTTCTCCGGGCCGGCCGCGACCCCGGTTATCTCTTCGATCCCGGCGACCGCACCGGCCAGGAATCCGCACCAGAGCACGTGATTCGCGTCCAGGAACGGCTCCCACTCAAAGACCGGCGTCGCGCGTTCGACGTGATGGCCCGCCGCTTCGAGCACCTCAGCGGTCGCCTCGACGGCGCGCGCCACCTCCGGGTCGACGTAGCTGCCCGCCCAGGATTCGGTGTGCACCGCGATCCTGAGCCGCCCCAGATCGGCACCGACTTCGTCCAGCCACGGGCGCGCGGGCGGCGCGAGGACGTACGGGTCGCCCGGATAGCTCACCGCCACCTCGTCCAGCAGCGCGGCGGTGTCCCGGACCGTCCGCGACACCGCGAGTTCGACGCCCATTCCGTACAGCGGATCGGCGAAGTCCGGCCCGGCGGGCACCCGGCCGCGCGTTGGCTTCAGCCCGACGAGGCCGTTGCAGGCGGCGGGCACCCGGATCGAGCCGCCGCCGTCGTTGGCGTGCGCGATCGGGAGCGCGCCGGCCGCGACTAGCGCCGCCGAACCGCCGCTGGATCCGCCGGCGCTGTGCCCGGTGTTCCACGGATTGCGGGTCGAACCGTAGGCCGGCGCTTCGGAGTTGCCGTTGAACCCCAGCTCCGGCGTGGTCGTGACGGCCAGCGTCGCCAGACCCGCCGCGCGGAACCGCTCCATCAGATGGGTGTCCTCCGGCGGCACGACGCCCTTGCCGAGCAGCCGCGTGCCCATCCGGGTCGGCACTCCGGCGGCGTGCAGGACGAGGTCCTTGATCGCGAACGGAACCCCGGCGAACCGGCCGTCGGGCGCGTAGTCCAGCGGGCGCTCGAACGGGCCGTCGGCGACCGCGTTCAGCTCCGGGTTCACCTTGCCGATGGCCTCGACCGCCAGCGCGGCGACCTCCTCGGCGGCGACCTCGCCGGAGGCGATGACCGCGGCGAGCGCGGTCGCGTCGAGGGCGGCGTATTCGTCGATGTTCATCGAATCTCCTTCAGCCGGGGATCCGGAACGCTACGAGCGGGTGCCTGCGGTCGCATCGGCCGAAAAGCCGTTCCGCCCGCGCCTCCGATGTGCGCCCCGTTGACATTCCGGACGGCGGGCGTTCATGCTCCGTCCGGCAGCGGAGGTTCGGAACATGGCCGCGGATGTGCAGTGGTGGGCTCGGCTCGCTCAGGAGGTGCGCGCGGCGGGCCGCGGCGAACTGCCTGTCGAAACTCCGCTCCGCGCGGTGCGGGACAAGCTCGGTTTCGCCTGCGTCGCGTTGGTGAGCGGCACCAAACAACGCACCGCGACGGTCAACCTCGGTTATCCGGCGGACATGCTCGGCTACATGACCACGACCTACCGGTGGAAATGCCCGATCCACTCGCGCGCGGCCCGGTTGGGTCTGCCGCTGCGTTTCGTTGACATCCCGGAGGTCCACGAGACAAGGACGTACCGAGAGGGCATTCAGCCCTACGGTTTCCGCGAGGGCGTCACGCTGCCGCTCGCGCCGGGTACTGGTCCGGAGCGGAGTTTCGTAGCGCTGAGTTCGACGCACGACCGCCCGCTGGACGACGGATCCGTCCTCGCGCTCACGATGTTGTCGCACGATTTCGCCGCGCTGGCCGACCCCGGCGCCGAACCGGGCGATTCCGCCGCCGACGCCGTACTGCTCGTCTCGCGGACTCAGATCGAAGTGCGCGCTGCCGCTGTGGATCAGCTGCCGCTCAGTGAGCGCGAGCTCCGGCTCGCCGCGCAGGGTGCGCTGACCGAGCGGACCGGATTCCACCACCGGGACGCGGACGGCGTCTGGTGGCGGGTGCTGGCGCGGGTGCGCCCTCCGGACGGCGTGCTGCTGCGGATTTCCCGCGTACCTGAGCCCGGGCCGTTGACCGGCCGGGAGCTGGACGTCGTCGGTCTCGTGGCCCGTGGTTGGTCGAACGAGCGGATCTCGGCCGCGCTCGGGATTGCCATCAGGACGGTGCGCAGCCACGTCGAATCGTCGCTGGTGAAGCTCGACTGCCCGAACCGGACCGCGCTGGCCCGGCACGCGCTCGAGCACGATCTCGACACTCTCGGCGCGTTGGAGGCCGCTCACCGCTGAGCAGATTGTGTCACAATCCTTGCGATCAAGCCGGAACCGTGCTTGACTCGCCCTGCCCATAAGTTCCGAAAATGGCGGCGCAGCAAGTCTTTTTCGGCTCGCACATTGTGTACCGATTTCCTCGGCGGCCAGGAGGCAGCGGATGACCACGTTCGAACCCGAGCACCTGCCCCGGCGGACGATCAAGCGGCGGCTGCCCCGGCCGTCGGAGATCCGGCCGCTGCTCAAGTTCCGGCAGCCGAGGTTCGACGTCCGCGAGCGCCGTCTCGCCGCCGCGCACACCATCGACGACCTGCGCACCATCGCGCGCCGCCGCACTCCCCGGCCCGTTTTCGACTACGTCGACGGCGCTGCCGAGCAGGAGATCAGCATCGGCCGGGCACGGCAGGCCTTCGAAAACGTCGAACTGCATCCGCGCGTGCTGCAGGACGTCACCGACGTAGACCCGTCGACGTCCGTCCTCGGTGGACAGTCGGCCTTGCCGCTCGTGCTCGCACCCACCGGTTTCACGCGCATGATGCACCACGAGGGCGAGATCGCCGTCGCCCGCGCGGCCGCTCGCGCCCGGATCCCGTACGTGCTCTCGACAATGGGCACCACCGATCTCGAAGACGTCCGGGCGTGTGCGCCATCCGCGCGGCAGTGGTTCCAGCTCTACCTCTGGAAAGACCGCGCCGCGAGCGAAGCGCTGGTCGAACGCGCGGCGCGAGCTGGGTACGAAGCGCTGGTCCTGACCGTCGACACCCCGATCGGCGGGGCGCGGATGCGCGACGTCCGGAATGGACTGACCATCCCGCCCACGCTGACCGTCCGCACGCTCGCCGGGATCGCCGTGCGGCCGTCCTGGTGGATGAACCTGCTGACCACCGAACCGCTGCAGTTCGCCGCGTTGAACAACTTCGACGGCACGGTCGAAGAGCTGATCGGCACGATGTTCGACCCGTCCCTGACCATCGAAGACCTGCGGTGGCTGCGCGAATTGTGGCCGGGAAAGCTGATCGTCAAAGGGATCCAGAGCGTCACGGACGCCGAGGTGATGGCCGGTTCCGGCGTCGACGCGCTCGTGCTCTCGAACCACGGCGGCCGCCAGCTCGACCGCGCGCCGACCCCGCTCGAACTGCTGCCGCGCGTCGTCGACGCGGTCGGAGACGACTGCGAGATCATCCTCGACACCGGCGTCCGGACCGGCGCCGACCTGGTCGCCGCTCGGGCACTGGGCGCGTCGGCGGCGATGGTGGGCCGGGCTTACCTGTACGGCCTGATGGCGGCCGGAGAGCAGGGCGTCGACCGCGCGATCGAGATCCTCCGCGCCGAGTACACGCGCACGTTGCGGCTTCTCGGCGTCGTGCGCACCGCCGAGATCAGCTCGGAACACGCCACCCTTCGGCTGCCCGCCCGAGGTTGACGGTGGGCTCGGCTAAGATCGGCAGTGGCTGTGGGAAGTTCTGCTGAAACGAGTGGCGAAGTGCGCGATCAGGCGGGTAGTACGCCGGGCGGCATCGCGCAAGCCCTCCGCGACGATCTCCTCGACGGCGTCCTCGAACCCGGAACGCGGCTCACCGAGGAGTCGCTGAGCGCGAGGTTCGGCGCCGGACGGCATTCGGTGCGGTCCGGGCTGCAGACGCTGGTGTCCGAGGGGCTTCTCGAACACCAGCGCAACAAGGGAATCGTCGTGCCCGCGGTGACCTCGGACCGCATCGACGCGATGTGCTCGTACCGGTCGATCCTGGAACTGGGCGCGCTGCGCCTGGCACTGCTCCAAGGCGCGGACTTCGACGCCGTCGACGAGGCGGTGCGGTGTTTGGAGGCGATGACCGCCGAAACCCCGTGGCGGCACGTGATCGAGGCGCACAGCGCGGTGCACGCGGAAATCGTGGCCGCCAGCGGAAACCCTCGTGTCGTCGCCGCGCACCGGGCCTGCGCGAACGAACTCAACTGCATGCTCGCGACGATCCGGGCCGAGTCCTCGGCGCAGCACCTGGCGACGACGCACCGGCATCTCGTCGGCCAGCTCCGCACCGGCGGGGAGACCGCGATGAAGGCACTGGAGGACGACCTCGAACTCGGCGGCCGCGCGATGATGCACCTCGCGCTGCGCCGCCGGAACGAGGTGCCCCACCTGCTCTCGTGAGTGTCTGCGCCGGTGAGAACCGGCATCGCCACTCACGATGCCCAGGTTGGCGCACCGCCGACGCTGTCACATCGGTCGGCACGAGCCCGAGCGCGCGGGAGCTCTTGAGTGTTTCTCCCGGACCTAACCGGCATCGCCACTCACGACCGTCCCTACTGCGCCGCCACCGCCTGCTCCCCCGGCACCGCCCGCAACACCGGCGCTTCCTCCAGCAACCCGCGCCGCGCCAGCTCCGGCCGCACCCCCTCGCCGAACCAGTACGCCTCCTCCAAATGCGGATACCCGGACAGCACGAACTCCGACACCCCGGCGTCGTGGTACTCCTCGATCAGATCCGCGATCTCCGCGTAACTGCCCACGAGCGCCGTCCCCGCACCGCCGCGGACCAGCCCGATCCCGGCCCACAGATGCGGATGGATCTCCAGATCCCGCGCAGTCGTCCCGGCTTTGCCGCCGTGCAGCGCGACCATCCGCCGCTGCCCCACCGACTCGCTCGCCGCCAGCTGCGCCTGCGCCTTGGCGATCTGCTCCGGGTTCAACGCGTCGAGCAGCTTCTGCGCCTCCGCCCAAGCCTCCGCCGAAGTGTCGCGCGCGATCGTGTGCAGCCGGACCCCGAACCGCACCGTGCGACCCTCCTGCTCCGCCAGTTCCCGCACCTTGCCGATCTTCTCCGCGACCTGCGCGGGCGGCTCGCCCCAGGTCAGGTACACATCGGCGTGCCGCGCGGCGACCGGAAGCGCCGCCGCCGAGGACCCGCCGAAGTACAGCGGCGGCACCGGATCCGGCGCGGCGAGCGTCGTGGCCCCTTCGACGCGCAGGTGGTCGCCGTCGAAGTCGAACGGCTTGCCCGACCACACGCCGCGGACGATCGACAGGAACTCGTCGGTCCGGGCGTAGCGGGCGTCGTGGTCGTGCCAGTCGCCGAAGCGGCGCTGTTCGATCGCGTCGCCGCCGGTCACGATGTTCAGCAGGACCCGGCCGCCGGACAGGCGCTGGAACGTGCCCGCCATCTGCGCGGCGAGCGTCGGCGAGATGACGCCCGGGCGGAACGCGACCAGGAACTTCAACCGGTTCGTCTCGCGGATCAGCGCGGCGGTGGTCAGCCAGGCGTCCTCGCACCAGGTCCCGGTCGGGGTCAGCACGCCCTCGAAGCCGAGCCGCTCGGCCGCGCGGGCGACCTGCGCGAGATAGTCCAGATCCGCCGGCCGTTGCGCGCTCGGACCCTGGGATTTGTTGGCGTGGAAGCGTTCCACGATCGTCCGGCCGTCCCCGGTGGTCGGCAGGAACCAGTGCAGTTTGACGCTCATCCGTTCCTCCTCGCGGCCTCGATGTCGGGCCCGTAACGGCGGTCGACGAACGCCGCGAAGTCGACCTTCCCGGGCAGCGTGCCTTCGTTCGTGAACGCGTCGGCGAGCTGCTGCTCGGACGCGACGACGGAATCGTCCAGCGGAATCGGCCGGTCCCGTCCGGCGGAAACGGCCTTCTTCGCCACCTCCGGCTTCAGCCCGGTTTCCGCCGCCCACGCGCGCGCCCATTCGTCCGGATGCGAATTGGCCCACAACTGGGCTTTCACCACGCGCTGCACGAAATCCTTGATCGCCGAGTTCTTGCCCGGATCGGCCAGCGCGGTGGTGCTGGCGGTCTCGAAGGCGAGCCCGTTGGACGCACCACGACCATCGGCGAGCACCCGGGCGTGCGCCTCGAGCTGGGCCTGCGCGGTGTACGGGTCCCAAATCGCCCAGGCGTCGATCTGGTGCTGGGTGAACGCGGCGAACGCCTCGGACGGCTGCAGGAACGAGATCTTGATGTCCTTTGTGGACAAACTGGCCTTCTTCAGCGTGTTGAGCAACTGCCCGTGCGCTGAACTCCCCTTCGCGACGCCGACCGTCTTGCCCCGCAAGGACGCGACATCGGTCAGCGGCGAATCCGGCGGCACCAGAATGGTTTCCCGCTCCACGTTGCTCTTCGCCACGCTCACCACGGAAATCTTCGCCTTCGACGCCGCCGCGAAAATCGGCGGCGTATTGCCCACCCGGCCGACGTCGATCGCGCCCGCCGAAGCCGCCTCCAGCAACGGCGGCCCGGAGGTGAAGGTCGACCATTCGACCCGGTACGGCGTACCGCTCAGCTGATTCGCCGCCGTGAGCAGGGATTTCACCCCGCCCTTCTGATCGCCCACGCGAAGCGTGACCTTCTTCAGGTCCGCCGGCGACACCGCCGCGGGCACCGGCGCACGACCGTCCGAAGTGGACGACGAGCAGGCGGTGAGCCCGGTCAGCAGAAGCGCCGCGGCCAGGACATTACGCAGGTGCACCTTCGGTCACTCCCAAATCGGCCAGGACGCGGCTGCGCACCTCGGCATGGTCGGCGGCCTTCCGCGGACGCGGCTGGTCGAGAACGTGTTCGGCGACGATGTGCCCTTCGCCCAGGACGAGGATCCGGTCGGCGAGCACGAGCGCTTCGTCGACGTCGTGCGTCACCAGCAGTACTGCGGGTTTATGCGTGCGCCACAGGTCTTCGACCAGACGGTGCATCGCCAGCCGGGTCAACGCGTCGAGGGCGCCGAAGGGTTCGTCCAGGAGCAGCAGATCCGGCTCGCGGACCAGCGCCCGCGCCAGCGAAACCCGTTGCGCCTCACCGCCGGAGAGCGTGAGCGGCCATTTGTCAGCGTGCTCCGCCAGCTGCACTTCCGCCAGCGCTTTTTCCGCGACGGCGCGGTCGTTGTCCTGACGCAGACCGAGCACGATGTTGCGCCAGACCTTGCGCCACGGCAGCAACCGCGGCTGCTGGAACGCGACGGAAACCGTCCCGTCCACGCTGGCGGTGCCCTCGATCTCCTGGTCCAGCCCGGCCAGCACCTTCAGCAGCGTCGACTTCCCGGACCCGCTGCGCCCGAGCAACGCGACGAACTCGCCGCGGCCGATGTCCAGGTTGAGTCTGTTGAGGACAGTCCGGTCGCCGAACTTCTTCGCGAGGTCACGGACCTCGACTACCGGGCTCGCCATCGCAGAGCCCTCCTTTCGAGCAGCCGGACGAGCGCGTCGGTGACGAGGCCCAGCACGGCGTAGACCACGAGCCCGACCACCACGACGTCGGTGCGCAGGAATTCGCGGGCATTGTTGATGAGGTAACCGATCCCGGCGTCCGCGTTCACCGTTTCGCCGACGATCAGCGCCAGCCACGCGACCCCGAGCGACTGCCGCAGCCCGACCAGCGCCTGCGGCAGCGCACCCGGCAGAACGACGTGCCACAACCGTTCGCCGCGGGTGAATCCCAGCGCCCGCGCGGCTTCCACGAGCTGCGGGTCGGCGGTGCGGATTCCCGAGTGGACATTCAGATACAACGGAAACGCCACGCCCAGCGCCACCAGCACGATTTTGGTCTCTTCGCCGATCCCGAACCACAGGATGAACAACGGGATCAATCCGAGGAACGGCAAGGTGCGCAGCATCTGCACCGGCGGGTCGACCAGCGCCTCGCCCCAGCGGGACAACCCCGAGACGGCCCCGAGGAGCAGTCCGACCAGCGCTCCTAGCGCGAACCCCGCGCCGACGCGGCCCAGCGAGACAACGAAGGCACTGCCGAGTTCGCCGCTGCGGGCGACGTCGACGCCTGCTTGCAGAACAGTCCACGGCGAACTGAGTTTGTCGGGCGGCAACGCGCCGGTCGAGCTGGCGATCTGCCACGCCGCGACCAGCACGACCGGGCTGATCCAGCGCCGCAGCGACGGCCATCGCCGCCGCTGCGCGCGCTTAGGCGCGGCCGTTTCGGCGCGCGGCAGCACGCCCGTGGTGGAAATCGACACGGATTTCTCCCGGGTGGGGTTTTCGGTTCAGGGAAACAGGATTCAGCGGCGGGACAGACAGACCGCGCTCGCCTGCTGCCGGAGGTCGACGTGCAGGCGGCACACGAGGAGGACGCCGCGCTTCATGCCCCCGAGCTTCGATCCCCGGACGGGTGAAGTCAATGTCGGCCCGGGCGGCTCTCACGCACTGGAACCGGCGCGCCGGTGTACGGGCTTTGTTCACCGGTCGGGTACGCGAATGCCCGGGATACGAGACGGGTTTCCCGGCTTGTCGCCGAACATGGGATGCCCTGCGGCGAGAGCATTACGGAGCTTCGGTCGTGATCACGCTCCGCACCGGAGCGCCGCTGGGCGGACACTCGATGCCCGAAATTGTCGGGGCCGTGCGGTACAAGATCACCATGTACCTTTTCGCGACACAGCAAGCGTTCTCCGCTCCGACCCCTGTCTCAGCCGCCGAACATCAGCCGCCACTCCTCCAGCGACCGAGGCCGGAACACGAAATTCGTCCCCTTCACCCGCGACAGCGACGCCGAAGACTCCGGCGAATACTGGTGTCCTGGATACACCACCGGATCGCCCGGAAGCGTCGCCAGCCATTGCAGGCTGCGGAAAATCGCGTCCGCGTCGCCGCCGGGGAAGTCGGTCCGGCCGCAGCCCTCCAGGAACAGCGTGTCCCCGGAAACCAGCCGATCGCCGACCAGGAAGCACTGGCTTCCCGGGGTGTGCCCGGGCGTGTGGAGCAGCCGGATGTCGATGGAGCCGACTGTCACGACGTCGTCGTGCTCGTGGGCGCGCAGGTCGGCGTCCGACACGCCGGTCACCCGGCGCACCCACTCGCTTTCCTGCGCGTTGACGTGGATCGGCACCGGCCGCAGCGCGAGCAGTTCGGCGATGCCCGGCAGCGAGAAGCCCATCATGTCGCCGCCGACGTGGTCGGGGTGGTGATGGGTGGCGAGCACGCCGGTCAGCCGCATCCCGTCGGACTCCAGCGTCTCGACCAGGTCGCCCACCGCGTACGCCGGGTCGACCAGCACCGCCTCGCCCGATTCGCGGTCCCCGATCAGGTAAGCGAAATTCACCATCTGGGTCGCGACGGGATCCCCGACGGCGAAGTCGCGGCCGGCGAGCAGTTGGCGGAAGTAGAGCTGGTCTGCCATGCCCCGCAGCCTAACGGTCGCCGCTCACTCCCCCACGGAGCCGTCGGCGAGCTCCCGCAGCGCGTCGAGATGCCCGACGTGCCGCGCGGTCTCCTGCACGACGTGCGCCAGCACCCAGCGGACGGTGAACTCCCCGGACCGCCGCGTCCGGTCCTCCGGCGTCAACCCCGCCAGCGCCGCCGCCGCTCGTTCCCGCTCCGCGCAATAGGCCGCGACGACCCCGGCGACGTCGTCTTCGGGTGTCAAATCCCAGCTCGGATCGGGCGACCCCGGCCACAGCGACGGCTCGTCGGCCCCGCCCGCCTCGATCACCAGCCACCACCGCTCGACCGCGGTCAGGTGCTTGAGCACGCCGAGCGCGCTGGTCCGGGGCGAACTCGGCAACGGCGTCGCGGCCGCCTGCTCCCGGGTCAGCCCGGCGACCTTCCGCACCGCGGTCGCCCGCAGGAAGTCCAGGAAGCGCGTTTGCACGGTCAACTCGTCGCCGTCGAGCGGATCCGGCCAGACGCGTTCTACCTCCGCCATGGCCCCGACCCTACTGGCGCCGGAGAGGAATACGCTCGGCGTCATGGTGTGGGGATTTCTGTGCGCGCTGCTGTCCGCGGTGGCCTACGGCGTCGCTTCGGTCATGCAAGCGGTGGCCGCGAAGGCCGCGCCCGACGAGGGCGGTGCCGGGGTCGACCCGCGCCTGCTGCTGCGAGTGCTGCGGCAGTGGAAGTTCGTCGTCGGCCTCCTGCTCGACGGTGTCGGCTTCGTCGCCCAGATCGCCGCCCTGCACGTCCTGCCGCTGTTTCTCGTGCAAGCCACGCAAGCCGCGAGCCTCGCGGTAACCGCCGTCGCAGTGCGGGTGTTTGGCGTCCGGCTCGGCGCACGGGAATGGACCGCTGTCGGCGTCGTCTGTGCCGGTCTCGCGCTGCTGGGTTCCTCGGCCGAAAGCGAGGGCTCGAGCGAAGTCGGCCTGGGCTTCCGCCTCACTCTCGCCGGTGCCGCCGTCGTACTCGGGATCGCCGGACTCCTCGTGGGACGCGCCGGCGACCGCGTCCGCACGGCTGGCCTCGGGCTGGTCGCCGGACTGTGCTTCGGCCTCGTCGCAGTGGCCGGACGGGTCATCCCCAGCCTCGCGCCCCTGGACCTGCTGCGCGATCCCGCCTTGTACGTCGTCGCCGTCGCGGGCGCGCTGGCCATGCTGTTCTTCGCCACCGCACTGCAACGCGGCAGCGTCACCACCGCCACCGCGATGATGGTGCTCGGCGAAACGGTCATGCCGTCGCTGATCGGCGTCGTCCTGCTGGGCGACCGGACCCGGCCTGGTTTCGCTGTCGTCGCACTGATCGGGTTCGTGCTCGCGGTGGCCGCAGCACTGGCGCTGGCCCGCTTCGGCGAGCCCGAACCAGCCGTGTCGGCTGAAGAACAGCCGCCGGAAGCAGAGCCCGCCGGTCGCGACGCCCACCGGTAGGCCCGGTTCTCGCCGGCCCGCGCCACGAAGGTTAGGCTAGCCTTCGCATCTGGCGGGACAAACGGGAGCAATCGGCGAACGGCCAGCCTCGCCCGCAGGAACGGAGGGGGCCGGTGACCACGACCGCACGCACGACCGGAGCGGACGCGCCACCCAGCGCGACCGGGCAACCGACCTCGGCCCTCGCCGCCAGCCGCCCGACCTCCGCCCGCCTCGCGCGGAGGCCCCGGTGACCGCCACCCCACCCACGACCGGCCGCGACGTCCTCCGCAACGCCGTCACCGGCCAACGGAAATCCGTCCTCGCCGCCTCCGTCCTCGCCGCGGGCCACCAGGGCGGCGAAGCGCTCGTCCCGGTGGTAGTCGGCGTCGTGCTGGACCGCGCCGTAAGCGACAGTTCCGCCCTCACCCTCCTGGGCTGGCTGGCCGTACTCGCGGTCGTCTTCCTCGTCCTCTCCTACAGCTACCGCTTCGGCGCACGAGCCGCCGAGCGCGCCTCCGAACGCGCCGCGCACGAGATCCGGCTCGCCGTCAGCCGCCGGGTCCTGCATCCTCGCGGCGGTGCGGAAACGGGGTCGCTGGCCGGGGAATTGGTGAGCGTCGGGACGTCGGACGCCCGCCGCGTCGGGATGATCAACGCGGTGCTCCCGTTCGGCATCGCGGCGCTCGCCGGACTGGTCGTGAGCGCGGTCGCGCTCCTCCGGATGTCGGTGCCGCTCGGGCTGCTCGTCCTCCTCGGCACCCCGCCGCTGCTCTTCCTCGCCCATCTCATCGGCAAACCCCTCGAGAAGCGCAGCGAACTGGAGCAGGAACGCGCCGCGCACGCCTCGGGCGTCGCCGCCGATCTCGTCAGCGGGCTGCGCGTGCTGAAGGGCATCGGCGCGGAATCGACGGCGACCGCGCGCTATCGGCGCACCAGCCGGAATTCCCTCCAGGCGACCATCCGCGCGGCCCGCGCCCAGGCCTGGCACAACGGCGCTCTGCTCGCGCTCACCGGAATCTTCATCGCGATCGTCGCACTAGCCGGCGGCTCGCTGGCGGCGAACGGCGAGATTTCGGTCGGCGACCTGGTCGCCGCAGTCGGACTGGCCCAGTTCCTGCAGACCCCGTTCACCATCTTCGCCTGGGTCAACGGCCAACTCGCCCAAGGCCGCGCCTCCGCCGGCCGAGTCGCCGCGGTACTCAGCGCGCCACCAGCCGTCCCGGACGGAACCGCCGGCCTGCCCGCCCCGGTGCGCGGCACCGTGACGTTTTCCTCCGTATCGCACGGAAAACTCCGCGAATTCACCCTCACCGTCCCACCCGGCGAGTTGCTCGGCATCGTCACCACCGACCCCGCGACGGCCACCGATCTCCTCGACTGCCTGGGCCGCTTCGCCGACCCCAGCACCGGCTCCGTCCGCATCGACGCGGCCGACCTGTCCACTGTGGACCCAGACCGGCTCCGCGACGTCGTCCTCGTCGCCGCGCACGACGCCGATCTGTTCGAGGGCACGGTCGAAGACAACGTCCGCGGCGGAATGCCCGCCATCCCCGACGGAGTGCTCACCGCCTCCGCCGCCGACGAGGTCGCCGCGACCCTCCCGTCCGGCACCGCCACCACGATCACCGAACGCGGCCGATCGCTGTCCGGCGGGCAGCGACAACGCGTCGCCCTCGCGCGCGCCCTCGCCGCGGAAGCGACAGTTTTGGTGCTGCACGATCCGACCACCGCCGTCGACACCGTCACCGAAGCCCGCATCGCCACCGGACTCGCGGACCTGCGCCGAACCCGCACCACCATCGTGATCACCACCAGCCCCGCTCTGCTCGCCGCGACCGACCGAGTAGCCCTGATCGAAGACGGCCGGATCGTCGCCGAAGGCAGCCACGCCGAACTGGTCCGCACCGAAGCGACCTACCGAGCGGCGGTGCTGTCGTGACCGAACACGAACCCCTCCCCGCCGAACGCAGCCACGCCAACCTCGCCCCCGCCAAAGCAGCCCGTCGAACGACGGCCCCCTCATGGCGGAACACGAACCCCATCACCGAACTCGCCCCCGCCGAGACGGCCCCACCGAACGGCGATCCTCGTATGACCGAACATGCGCCCCGCCCCGTCGCCAAACGCAGCCACGCACCCGCCAAGGCCGCCCACCGAACGGCAGCGCTCACGTGACCGAAAACGAACCCCTGCACCTCGCCGAAAGCGGCCACTCCAACCTCGTCCGCGCCGAACCGGCCCGCCAGCGACAGTCCTCCATGACCGAACGCGAACCCTTGCCCGTCGCCGACAGCCGCCACTCCAACCTCGTCCGCGCCGAAGCGAACTGCCGATCGGCGGTGACCGAACGCGAGCCCCTCGCCGAACCAATCCCCACCGAGACAGCCCACCGAACGACGGCCCCCTCATGGCCGAATACGAACCTCACCGCCGAACTTGCCCCCGCCGAGACAGCCCACCGAACCCCGATCCTCCCATGACCGAACGCGAACTCCTCCCCGTCGCCACCGGACCGCGCATCCGGGCCGTCCTCCTCGACCTCCTCCGGCAGGCGAAAGCCCGCGCCGCCGGGTCCTTCGCCTTCGTCGTCGGCGCGACCGCGATCGGCCTGCTCACCGCTCCTCTGCTCGGCCGCGTCGTCGACCTCGTCGCCACCCGGCAGCCCGCGTCCGCGCTCGCGTACCCGGTGGCCGGGCTTGTTCTGGTCGCCGTGACGTCCGCGGCCGCCACCGCCATCGGCGTCTCGATGCTCGCCCGGCTCGGCGAAACCATGCTCGCCGATCTGCGCGAACGCTTCATCGACCGCGCGCTCGGCCTCCCGCTCGAACAGGTCGAAAAGGCCGGTTCCGGCGACCTCACCACCCGCGTCACCAACGACGTCTCGGTCGTCGCCGAAGCAGTCCGCCAGGCGCTGCCCGCGCTGGCCCGTTCGGTGCTGACGATCGTCCTCACCCTGGTCGCGATGGCGATCCTCGACTGGCGTTTCCTCGCCGCGGCCCTGCTGGCTGTCCCGATCCAACTCCACACCGTCCGCTGGTACGTCCGCCGCGCGACCCCGCTGTACGCCGCTCAGCGAGCCGCCGTCGGCGCTCAGCAGCAACAGCTTCTCGACACCATCGGCGGCGCCAAGACGGTCCGCGCGTTCCGTCTCGCGGACGCGCACGTCGAGCGAGTCCGCGAACGGTCCAACGGCGCGGTGAAGCTGGCTCTGCGCGGAGTTCGCCTCGGCACCCGCTTCTACGGGCGGCTGAATCTCGCTGAATTCGTCGGCCTGTCGGCGGTGCTCGCGACTGGTTTTCTTTTGGTGGGCGCGAATCTCGCGACAGTCGGGGTCGCGACGGCCGCCGCATTGTACTTCCACAGCCTCTTCGGGCCGATCAACACCGCACTCGCGCTGGTAGACGACGCACAGGCGGCGACCGCGAGCCTGTCCCGGCTCATCGGGGTGGCAGATCTCCCTTCACCGGCCGAACCGGCCCGGGTGGGCCGTCCGGTCGACGCGTCAGTAAAAGCAGCCGGCCTTGGACACTCCTATGTGGACGACCATCCGGTACTGCGCGACGTCGATCTCGAAGTCGCCCCCGGCGAACGGGTCGCGCTGGTCGGCGCGAGCGGGGCCGGGAAGACGACGCTGGCCAAGCTGATCGCCGGAATCCACCAGGCCGGCACGGGCACGGTGTCGATCGGCGGCGTTCCGCTCGACCAGCTCGGCCCGGCCGCCACCCGTCGCGCGGTCGCGTTGATCAGCCAGGAAGTGCACGTCTTCAGCGGCCCGCTGGCGGACGATCTTCGCCTCGCCGCTCCCGAAGCCAGCGACGAGGATCTCCAAGCCGCGCTTGCCAAAGTCGGCGCGGCCGAGTGGGTCGAAGCGTTGCCGGAGGGACTCGCGACGGTCGTCGGCGAGGGCGGGCATCGGCTGACCGTCACGCAGGCTCAGCAGCTGGCATTGGTCCGCCTGGTGCTCGCCGACCCACCGGTGGCGATCCTCGACGAAGCGACGGCCGAGGCAGGCAGCGCGGGCGCGAAAACGCTCGAATCCGCCGCAGCCGCCGCGCTCGAAGGACGCACCGGCCTGATCGTGGCGCACCGCCTGACCCAGGCCGCCGCTTCAGACCGGATTGTCGTCCTGGACGCCGGTGCGGTCGTCGAATCGGGGACGCACGACGAACTGGTCGCGGCCGGCGGCCGGTACGCCACGCTCTGGACCGCCTGGGCCGGCCTGCGCAGCACGGGGTGATCCCGCGCGACCGGGGCTATGCGGCGTATCCGCCGTCGATCCTCAGCACCGCACCGGTGACGTACGAGGCCTGCGGGCTGGCAAGGAAGACGACGCCCGCGGCAATCTCCTCCGGCCTGCCGTACCGCCCCATCGCCGCAGTCGGAAGGAACATGGACGCCGCCGGACCGTCGGCGGGGTTTCCTTCGGTGTCAACAAACCCGGGCTGGACGACGTTGACCGTGATGCCCCGGTGCGCCAGATCGCGGGCCGCGCCCCGGCTGAAGCCTTCGAGCGCCGACTTCGTGCCCGTGTAATACGCCATCCCCTGGAAACCCGCCCGGGCGGCCACCCCCGAGCTGACGCTGACGATCCGCCCGCCCTCAGGCAGCAACGGCACCGCCGCCTGGATCCCGGCCACCACGCTGGTGTAGTTGACCGCGAGCTGCCGCTCGACGGCAGCCTCGTCGACAAGCTCGCTGCCGACGAGATCGCCGCCGCCCACCGCCGCGTTGTTGACCAGGATGTCCAGCTTTCCGAACCGCTCGACCACCCGCCCGATCAGGCCCGCTGCCTGCGCCGCGTCCGCCTGGTCGGCCCGGAAAGCCGCCGCGCGCACCCCCTTCGCCTCCAGGTCGGCGACCACGGCCTCGGCCCGATCCGCCGAGGACGAATAGCTGATCGCGACGTCGGCTCCCTCGTCGGCCAGCGCCAGCGCCGACGCCGCCCCGATCCCCCGCGACCCGCCGGTCACGATCGCCACCTTGTTGTCCAGCTTTCCCATGTGCTTCCCGCTTTCCCCTGGCCGCGACGTGCCGCGGAGTTCTTGACCGTGCGGTCCACCATAAGGATGGTGGACCGCACGGTCAAGAACCTTTACCCTGGTCGGCATGGCACGTCCGCGCACGTTCGACGAGAAACAGGTGCTCAACGCCGTCCGCGATCAGTTCTGGGATGCCGGTTACGCCGCGACCTCGCTGGAAGACCTGATGCGGGTCAGCGGATTGGGCAAAGGCAGCCTGTACGCAGCGTTCGGCGACAAGCGCCAGCTCTTCCTCCGGGCGCTGCGCAGCTACACCGACGACAAGCATGACGCCCTCCGGAAAGCCCTCTCCGAGACGCCGCGAGCCCTGGACGCACTGCGCCTGCTCCTCGAGGCGCCGATCGACGACCCGACCGGCACGCGGCGCGGCTGCCTCATGGCCAACAGCACCTGCGAACTCGGCAACGCCGATCCGGAAGTCCTCGCCCACGCCCACCGCACTTACGAGACGTCCACCGCGCTGATCGGCGACTGCGTCGCGCGTGCCCAACGCGAGGGCGACCTGCCGTTCGGAGCGGATCCGATCGCACTGGCGCGCGCCCTCCTGGCCGCGCAACAAGGGCTCGTGTTCATGAGCCGGACCGGACTGGACACGGCCACGCTCACCGCCACCGCGCACTCACTCGCGGCTCAACTCCTGCCGGACCGCACCGGCGCGCACTGAAGAAGAGCTGGAACATCCCGCGCCAGCGCCTCACACGGCAAGCAAAGTCCAGCTAACCGCAGACCTCGGCGGGGAACCCTGGATCCCCCGCCGAGGCTTCAAGATTCTTGCGACCTGATCAGCGACAGCGGGCGCAGGTCGGTCCAGTTCTGCTCGATGTGGTCCAGGCAGGCTTGCCGCGCCTCCGGGCCGAAGGCGGTCCGCCAGCCGTCCGGGACGGTCGCGAAGTCCGGCCACAGGCTGTGCTGACCCTCGTCGTTCACGAGCACCCGGTAGACACCGTCGGGGTTTTCGAACGGATTCGTCATAGCTCAGTCCTTCCCTGCTCGCTCAGCGAATCCCGCTTACCGCGTACTCCACCGGATCGGCCTCGGCAGCCCGCCGGTCCACAATGGACTGCAGGATCTCCCCGACCCGAACGGCGGTGTTCGACAGCAGCGACGACGTGATGCCGTGCGTGTGCTCCGTGCCGCCTTGCAGGTACAAGCCGCCGCGCACCGCGGGGTTGGTGGTGATCCGGTAGTCCCGTTCGACCTTCAACCGGCCGGCGTCGTCCCGGCGGCATTGGCCGGCCAGACCGCCGAGCAGCGGCGTCGGGTCCGCGGGCAGATAGCCGGTCGCGTAGATGACGGCGTCGGCGTCCAGCACCGAACGTTCGCCGGTCGCCAGTGATTCGACCGTCGCGCGCACATGCGTGGTCTGGTCGACAACCTCGACCGGACGCGAAACGTTGAACAGCCGCAACCGTTCCACGCCGAGCACCTTTTCCTGGTACCGCCGCCGATACAGCTCGTCGATGAGGTCCAGGTCGACCGCCGAGTAGTTCGTCGCGCCATGGTAGCCCATCAGGCGTTCCTTGACCGGTTCGCTTGCCGCGTAGAAGGAATCGACCGCCTCGGGATCGAAAATCCGGTTGGCGAACGCACTGTCGTCGGCGGGGCTGTAGCCGTAGCGGGCGAACACCGCGCACACCTCGGCGCGCGGGAATTCGTCGTGCAGCAAAGCGGCGACCTCGGCCGCGCTCTGGCCGGCGCCGATCACCACGAACCGGCGCGCGTCCGTGCCGCGCAACGATTCGACGCGGTGCAGCAGTTCGCTGTTGTGCCAGATCCGTTCCCCGGCAACGACGCCGTCGGGCAGTTTCGCCCGCAATCCGGTTCCCAGCACCAGGTTCCGCGCCCGGAGCTCGGTGATTTCGCCGTCCGCCTCGGCGCGCACGTCGAAGAACGCGATCTCGTCGCCGTCGCGCACCGGCTCCACCGAGACGACTTCGCTGCCATAGGACACCAGGTCGTCGACCTTCGCCGCGGCCCATTCGAAGTAGTCGTGGAACTCGACGCGCAGCGGGAACAGGGTCTTGTGGTTGATGAAATCGACCAGCCGCCCCTTCTCGTGCAGGTAGTTCAGGAAGGTGAACGCGCTCGCCGGGTTCCGCATCGTCACCAGGTCCTTGAGGAACGACACCTGCATGGTCGCGGTGTCGATCAGCATCCCGCGATGCCAGCCGAAGCGGGGCTGACGCTCCAGGAAGTGCGCCGTGACCGTCTCCCCCGAGCCCGCGTTGTGCTCGGCGAGGGCGATCGCGAGCGCGAGGTTGGACGGCCCGAACCCGACTCCGACCACGTCGTACACCGGCACCTGGCTGTCCTCGGCCCCTGCTCGTGACATGAAAGTCCCCTAGCGCGGCACTGCCGCATCACCGTTCCCGACTGACCAATGCTCAAGAAACCCTAACCTAACTTAGGTAAGCCTCAACTAGTACTGTCTGGGTGATGTTCGTCCCGACCACGAAAGGTGCACCGCCGATGCGCGTGGCCATGTTCGGCTACCAGACCTGGGGACACCGCACCCTGAAAGCCCTCCTCGACGCAGGCCAGGACGTGCGGCTGGTGGTCACCCACCCGCCGAGCGACCACGCCTACGAACGGATCTGGAGCGATTCGGTCGCCGAACTGGCCGAGCAGCACGGAATCCGCACCCTGCTGCGCACCCGCCCGGACGACGCCGAACTTCTCGACGAACTGAAGGCCGCGGGCCTGGACCTGATCGTCGCGAACAACTGGCGCACGTGGCTGCCGCCGGAGATCTTCGCCCTGCCGCGCAACGGCACGCTCAACGTGCACGATTCGCTGCTGCCCGCCTACGCCGGCTTCTCCCCCATCATCTGGGCGCTGATCAACGGCGAGCCGGAGGTGGGCGTCACCGCGCACATGATGAACGACGAACTCGACGCGGGCGACATCGTGGCCCAGCGCGCCGTCCCGGTCGGCCCGCGCGACACCGCCACGGATCTGTTCCACCGCACCGTGGACCTCATCGAACCGCTCGTCACGGAAGCACTGGGCCTGATCGGATCCGGCACGGTGGTCCCCATCGCGCAGGACCGGACGAAGGCGAGCTTCTTCCACAAGCGAGCGCCGCGCGACAGCCTCATCGACTGGACGTGGTCGGCCGAGGAACTGGACCGCTTGGTGCGCGCCCAATCCGACCCGTACCCCAACGCCTTCGCCTACCACCGCGGCGAACAACTGCGCATCGTGCGCGCGTCAGTTTCGGACGGTCACTACGGCGGAACCCCTGGCCGCATCTTCATCCGCGAAGGCGAGGGCGTAGTGATCGTCGCGGGCCCGGAAGCCCGGCGCGGTCAGTCGCCGGGGCTGCGGATCGAACGCGTCCGAACGGCTGACGACCGAGAGCTTTCGGCGGCGGAGTACTTCACGACTATGGGCGGGTATCTCACCGACCGTCCGTAGCCAGCTCGTGAGTGCCTATGCCGGTTCTCACCGCCCGTAGGCACTCACGAGGCCTGGTCAGCGCTCGGAAACCTTGCCCCCGTCCACTTCCAGCCGCCGGGTCACTGAAACCGCGTCCAGCATCCGCCGGTCGTGCGTCACCAGCAGCAGCGTCCCGGGGTAAGTGTCCAAAGCGGACTCGAGCTGTTCGATCGCGGGCAGGTCAAGGTGGTTGGTCGGCTCGTCCAGCACCAGCAGGTTCACCCCGCGCGCCTGCAGCAGCGCCAATGCGGCCCGGGTGCGCTCACCAGGCGAAAGCGTCGCAGCCGGACGCAGCACATGCGCGGCCTTGAGCCCGAATTTCGCCAGCAGAGTGCGGACGTCCGCGTCGGCGAGCGACGGGACCTCCTGCGCGAACGCGTCCGCCAGCGGAAGGTCGCCGAGGAACAACCGGCGGGCCTGGTCGACCTCGCCGACCACCACGCCCGGCCCGAGCGCGGCGTTGCCCTCGTCCAGCGGCACCCGGCCGAGCAAAGCCGCCAGCAGTGTGGACTTGCCCGCGCCGTTCGCGCCGGTGATGGCGACCTTGTCCGCCCAGTCGATCTGCAGATCCACCGGCCCGAGCGTGAACTCGCCGCGCCGCACCACCGCGCCCCGCAGCGTCGCGACCACCGCGCCCGCGCGCGGAGCGGCCGCGATCTCCATCCGCAGCTCCCACTCCTTGCGGGGCTCCTCGACGACCTCGAGCCGCTCGATCATCCGGTCCGTCTGGCGCGCCTTCGAAGCCTGCTTCTCAGTGGCCTCGCTGCGGAACTTGCGGCCGATCTTGTCGTTGTCGGTCGCCTTGCGGCGGGCGTTCTTGACGCCCTTCTCCATCCACGCGCGCTGCATGCCCGCCCGGGCCTCCAGCGACGCGCGGGTATTGGCATATTCCTCGTAGTCCTCGCGCGCGTGCCGCCGCGCGACCGCCCGTTCCTCCAAATAGGACTCGTACCCGCCGCCGTACGCCTTCACCTGCCGCTGCGCCAGATCCAGCTCCACGACGCGGTCGACCGTGCGGGCCAGGAACTCGCGGTCGTGGCTCACCAGCACGGTGCCCGCGCGCAGTCCGGTGACGAACCGCTCCAGGCGGGCGAGCCCGTCGAGGTCGAGGTCGTTCGTCGGCTCGTCGAGCAGGAAGATGTCGTACCGGCTGAGCAGCAGCGAAGCCAGGCTGGCGCGCGCGGCCTGCCCGCCGGAGAGCGAAACCATCGGCTGGTCGAGGTCGACGGCCAGCCCGAGGTCCGCGGCGACCTCGCCGGCGCGGTCGTCCAGGTCGGCTCCACCGAGCGCGAGCCAGCGGTCAAGCGCGGTGCCGTATGCGTCGTCGGCGCCGTCCATGCCCGCGGTAAGCGCGTCCGTCGCGGCGTCGAGCGCGGTTTGCGCGGTCGCGACGCCGGTGCGTCGCGCGAGAAAAGCGCGCACCGACTCGCCCTCGCGCCGCTCCGGCTCCTGCGGGAGGTGCCCGACGGTGGCGGTCGGCGGGTTCAGCCGGACCTCGCCGGATTCCGGGCGGGCCAGCCCGGCCAGCGTGCGCAGCAAGGTGGACTTGCCGGCGCCGTTGACGCCGACCAGGCCGATCACCTCCCCCGGGGCGACGACGAGATCGAGACCGGAGAAGAGAACGCGGTCACCGTGGCCCGCGGCCAGGTCCTTCGCGACAAGTGTGGCGCTCATATCGCAGCCGAGTTTACGGGCGCCCCTCGCGCCGCGTGCCGCGTGTCGGCTCCGTCACTCCGAGTGGGTACTCTGGGCGGGTTGCCGGGTCCAACGAGAGCAGTGAGGTCGGTGAAAAGCGATGGCGGAACCCGCCCCGGTCCCGTTCGGCCGGGGGAAGCAGCGGGCTCCCCGGCCGACCGTCAGCAGACGGCGCGAGGTGAGTCACGCCAGCGCGCGGTCGCTGCTGATGACCGTGCTGGGCGAGTACGTGCTGCCGCGCGACCGTCCGGTGTGGACGTCGATGCTGGTCGAATCCCTCGGCATGCTCGACATCGAGGAGAAGTCCGCGCGCCAGGCGCTGGCCCGGTCCGCCGGCGAGGGCTGGCTGGTGTCCGAACGCATCGGCCGCCGCGTCCGCTGGTCGCTGACCCCGCCCGGACGTCGCCTGCTCACCGAGGGCGCCGAGCGCATATACGCCTTCGGCCGCGACGCGCACGCCTGGGAGAACCGCTGGCTGATGCTGATCGTCTCGGTGCCGGAAGCGAAGCGCGACCTGCGCCACCGCCTGCGCACCCGCCTCACCTGGGCCGGCTTCGGTTCGCCGGTCGCGGGCGTCTGGGTGAGCCCTGATCCGAGCCGCGAGCCCGAAGCGCAGAAGATCGTCGCCGAACTGGGCCTCGAAGCGCAGGCGATGTCCTTCACCGCGGAGTACGGCGCGATCGGCGACCAGGAAAGCATGGTCGCGCGGTCCTGGGACCTCTCCGAGCTGACCGACCGGTACGAGGACTTCATCGACCGCTTCACCGGTGTGTCGCCATCGGGCGCGCAAGCAGTCCTGCGCGCGCAGACCGAACTCGTGCACGAATGGCGGCGTTTCCCCTTCCTCGACCCACAACTGCCCGCAGAACTGCTGCCCGCAAGCTGGAGCGGTGCCAAGGCGGCTGAGCTGTTCCACCGCAAGCACGTGGAATGGCGGCCGGCCGCGCAGGCGTACTGGGACCAACTGACCGCGAACGAGGAGCAAGCATGACGAGGCTGGAACGCGACGGCGGGCTCGCCGTGCTCACCATCGACGAGCCGCCGCTCAACCTCTACACGAAGCCGCTGCAGGACGCGCTGCTCGACGCGATCGGCTCGCTGGAGGAAACCCCCGCCCGAGCCCTCCTGATCCGCGCCGAGGGCCGAGTCGTGAGCGGGGGTGTCGATGTCGCACTGTTCGATGCGCAGTCCTCTCCGGCTGAGGCGAAGGTTCTCTTCGACGAGCTGCTGACTGTCCCGGATCGCCTTGCCGCACTGCCGTTCCCGACGGTTTTCGCTGCGCATGGCCTTTGCCTGACCTGGGCGTTCGAGGTCGCCATGGCTTGCGACCTCCTGCTGGCCGCTTCGCGCGCGAAGTTCGGTTTGGTGGAGAAGGTGGTCGGCCTTACGCCGACGATGGGCGGCACGCAGCGCCTCGCCGCTCGGGCTGGGGTGGCGCGGGCGAAAGAGTTCGTGTTCACCGGCGAGCCGTTCGACGCGGTCACCTTGGAGCGATGGAATGTCGTGAACCGGGTACTGCCGGACGAGGGTTTCGACGACGCGGCGCGAGAGTTCACCCGCCAACTGGCCGAGTGCCCGACCCAGGCGCACGCCGCGACGAAGCGGATCCTGTCGCACTTTGAACACGGCGGGGTACCGGAGGCGAACTCGCACGTGACGGCTATCGCCGCGGATCTGTACAACACCGAGGATCTGCGGGGTGCGGTGAAGTCGTTCCTGGCCGAGGGACCGGGGAAGGCTCGGTTCAGCGGTCGCTGAGCAGGTTGCTCTCCAGCCCTGGTCCCTTACTGCGGACCAGGGCTGGCTTTTTTGGTGCCCGCGCGCTGGGGAGGCTCCCGGCGCGGTTGATCATGGCGGTGCCGTCTTCTCCTTCCCTCAGCTGGATCGTGATCTTTGGGGATTTGGATGGTTTTCGCAGGTCAGGGGGTAATGGAGACCTCGTTGCGGGGCCGGTTCGGGGACCCGCTAGAGTAGTCACATCGCACTCCACGAGGGGTTCCTCGGGGAGTGAGGAGTCCGGGCTGTGGCGCAGTTTGGTAGCGCACTTGACTGGGGGTCAAGGGGTCGCAGGTTCAAATCCTGTCAGCCCGACCGGACGAGAGAGCCGCTTGGCTTGGGTGAAAGCCCAGGTCGGGCGGCTTTTTTGTGTCCAACATGGGCAAGCGTCCGGCCGGACGGGACGGCACGCTTGGGGACCATTTGGGGACCACGCGGCGAGCCCCCCAGAGGTAGCGTCATGAGATCCGCCTCCCTCAGCGGACCCCCTCCGGCGCACTCGCTTAAGGACACGTCTGGCGGGTCCTTGAGATCAGGACCCGCCAGACGTGCGTCGACTTCGCTAGGCGAGTCTGATCAACTTCCACGTGACCGCCTTGCCGTTGTACGGCGGCATTACGTTGGGTTCAGCGATCGGTGCCGTCGTGGTCGGCGAACCAACTACCTGCCACACACCGCTTTCAGGACACCGTTCACCGGTTCGCGCCGTCCGTCCTACTGCCATGTCAAACTCCTAAATTTGTATGATCATTTCTGCCGCGCCCCTCAGAGGAAAGCGCTGCATAAACAGAGTTACACGCCTGTAAGCAATAGCCCATAAGTGTCCCGCTGAGCGGCACTCACGATGCGCCAAGCGGCATACTGCCTGGTGATTGCGCATAGCGCAGGCGAATTTGACCTACCGCTTGACGTCGAACACCTGTTCTTTATAGCGTGCTAAACGTACGTCTTGTTTATGCAAGATCAATTATTCATGCGTGATCAATTTTGGCTACGCGGCTTTCAAATGTGCGTGACGTGGGGACCTCAAATGCTTCGTCAGCAGCTCTCCTGCATCGGCGACTGACTGGCGATCCGGATGCAAGTACCGCTGTGTCGTAGTAAGCGAGCCGTGGCCCGCGATCTTCCGCAGGTGATGCACCGGAACACCGGCATCCGCCATCCAAGTCAGCCCCGTATGCCGCAGGTCGTGGCGGCGAAGGTGGTCATACCCCAGTTTCGACACCACCTCATCCCACGACGTCGCGTCACGGAGCACAGCCGTCGTAATACGACCACCGCGCGGCCCATGGAACAGCCGGGCATCCGGGTCTCGATTGACCGACGCCATCCGCCGCTCAACCAGCTCCCGAATGTCCTCGATCAGCGGCACGTCCCGCGCCCTCTTGCCCTTGGTTCCCTTATCCACCAGTCCGCCAGGTGACGGCGTCGTCTGGCGTCGGACGTTCCACATCCACTCTTTGGTGTCGATGTCCCGCACCCGACAGCCCGAAACCTCCCCGATCCGGGCAGCCGTGCACGCAGCGAACAACACCACGTCACCCCAACCGCGATACTCGTCGGACGACCGCGCCACCAGCGCATCCGCCAACGTCGTCAACGCGTGCCAATCCGGAAGCGCCAACGACCGCGGATCGTCCAACTCGTCCTCAGCCCGCTTGTACTCCTGCTGCCAGCCCGACACCCGCGCCGGATTCCGGTCAATCAGCTCATCCCGCACGGCCTGCTCCATCACCCGCACAAGCACGGCGATGCTGTTCTTCACCGTCGACCGGCCGCACTCGTCCGCGATCCACCCGTGAACCGCCCGGTCAACCGCCCCGTTCGTGATCATGCTGACCGGCAGATGCCCCAACGTCGGCACCACCCGCTTGCGCCAGCCGGCCAGGTACGGATCCGTCGTCTTCGCTTCCAACCCGCGCAGGGCAAGCGTCATGTTGACGTCGCCGTACTCGGCCAGCGACATGGTCGCCGTCAGTGGGTCGATACCCTGCGCCGCAGCACGTTCAATCCGCGAGATCCACGCCCGAGCTTCGTCCTCCTCCGCGAACGCCTCCGATTTGCTCGGCCGCTTCTTCGTCACCGGATCAATCCACCGCACACGGGCCTTGTACGGCTTAGCCCGATCAGGCCGGTACTCGACATCCGACGACAACGAGACGCCGATCGGAAGCCCAGTCTCAGCGCTCATTACGCCGCCACCGCCCCAGGATCGACGCGCTTGCTGCGAAGCCACGCCTCAACGTCGGCAGCGTTGTAGATCGTCACGCGCTCCGAGAGCTGTACAAACGGCGGACCTTGCGGAGGCCGAGAGGTGCGCCAACGCCGCACGGACGACGGATCGACCCCCAACAACTCGGCCAGTTCCTCAGTGGTGAACCACTGCTCGTCCAGAAGCCGCAACTCCATCTCATCCTCCTCCCTCACGCTGCCAACCGAGTTGCCGAAGTTTCTGGCGGTCTCGCTGCCAGTAGCGCCCGGTCGTACTCGGCCCTCCACGCAATCCGCTCCGCGATCGCCCGCATAACCAGGTGAGGCCGAGGCGGCACCTGCGGGTTTCCCGGTTCGACCTTCCGCCAGATGAGGTGCGACCGGTCCGCGTCTGGCTTCTCGATCCCGACTGCCGCGAGCGACTGCAACACAAACGCCCGCCGGTCGGCCTTGTGGTCCACCAGCGTCTTGCCCGACCACTTCCGCGAAACCAACACACGACGCCCCGGCAGCCCCAGCGTCGAGCGTCGGTGCGCGCGACCCTTGCAGTGGCCGGGAGTCGTCTTGCCTGTCGCGCCCTTGGGTTGGATGCCGTACAGCAGCCAGACCGCGCAGCGCGGCGAACACGGCGTGATGGCCAGTTCGGCGTGAAGCCGGTCGTGATGGTCCCGCTGCGCGGCGGTATCGGCGTCGACCACCTCACCGGTTGACTTGGTGAGGTATTTCGTCAGGTACCCGATGTGCCGCCCGGCTTCCTCGCTGCCGCCGAGAATCCCCTTCGAGTGCACCTGTTCCCCGAACCGGACGACATGCGCGGGTTCCTCGACATCCTCAACGGCGTCGTCCCACGTGGTCAGCGGAGCCCGGCTGTCAGGGTCCACGAACGCGCGCATGTCGGGATCCCAGAGCGGCTTCCGGTCTCCGGCGTACAAAATCTGATCGTGGTTGGGCCACCACACTTGGTGATAGGTGGCTTCGGTGACCAGGCGAATGACATCGTGAGGGATCGAACCGCGGAGCGCCGCATGCAGATGAGGCGCGGCGCGTTTCTGCGGTTCGACGGTCGCGAAGTACTGCACGTCGAACCCGACGACACGGCGAAGGTTCTGCCACCACCGATCCACTAACGCCGCGAAGTGCACCGCGTCCCGAGCGGCCCGCCGGTAGTCGTAGGTCGCGGGGTTGACCGGCGAGCCGTCCGGACGAACACGGCCATAGGTGTCGCAGGTGAGCGTGACGAACATCGACGGCCGGAATCGTCCGGCGAACTCCCTTCCTACGGTGGTCTTGGCAACCTTGCGCCGGGGCAGGTTCGGTGCGTCCTGGCGACGCTTGGTCGAGCGTTTCACCGCCCGCTTGACCGTAGCCTCGACGGCCGGGAGCCGCCCAGTCATGCTCGATTCCCGCAGTTCCGTATCCACGGCGGTGATCTCGGCGCGTAGAGCCTCAGCGTCGTCCGCGTGGGCGTCACGGTAGGCGGCGACCAAATCGGCGCGATAAGTCATCAGCTCGGTCTGTGCGGCCGTGGGTTCGGCGCGGGTGATGACCGGTTCCTCAGCGAGGTGCCAGCCCTCTCGGCATTGCGCTTGCCGCAGTGCTTTCACCTTGCGGGCACACGGCAAACAGACGGATTCCACTGTGGACCCGCACGGGACGGGCACGTAGCGCAGTTCCCCGGTATCAGTGTCGGCGACCTCCATCGTGAACGGCCGCACGCACACGCCGTGCTTCTCCGCTGTCGCCTTCACAACATCAGCGGCCAACGCCCCACGCGTGCGCTCGACCCTGGTCTCGGTGCTCATGCGGCCGCCTCCCCGCCGCGTGCCCAGTCGCGCAGCAGCCAGACCGGCATCTCCTGGTCAGTGTCCGAAGGCAGGTCAGGAAACGTCACGGGGTCGAACGGGACCCCGCCGTAGACGGTCACCGGCACACCGCACGGCGTCCGGCCACTCAGCTCCAGCTGAACCCGATCGCCCCGAGCGCCACAAGCTCACTCGCGGTGTGTCCAGGGTGGCCGCCCAGGTGCTCAAACCGTGCGCGACTCCGGTCACCGTGTCTGTGTCGAGGTGAACGCTCACCGGCGTGGACCAGGTGGTGACCTCCACCGAGCAGGACGGAGGCAACGCGTGCGCGTCAAGGTGGTCCCGGATGGCATCGAGGAAGATCATCAGCCGGTTCATGCCGCCCTCCTTTCCTCGGTCTGCGCGTGGTCGAGGTGGTGGGCGCCGCCGTTGGTGACGTACTGCTCCAACGCCTTGACGGTGTCGTCGGAGACCCAGCCCGCGCGGACACGAAGCGGTTCGCGGATGCCCTCGCCCCACACATAGCCGGTGCCGGGCATGGTCTCCGGGATGCGGTTCGCCCACGCGCCTCGCTCGTACGCGCCGTCGCCCAGCACCATCCCAACGTGGGTTTTGGAGGTGACGCGCAGGCAGACGCGGCGGGTGAACAGCTCCCGCACCGGCACCGTGTCCTTCGTCGGCTCTTGGACGTAGCCGCGGACCGACACACCCAACGCCCGGCCCTGGGTGTTGAGGACCGCGACGTGCTCCACGATCGACTCACGGGTCTTGCGGTCGGTGTAGCGGGTCAACGCGCCGATCTCGTCGAACTCCAGCAGCTCGAACGGAAACTCTTGCGAGAGCGGCACATCCCGCGTGTTCCCCGCGAACATGCGCTTGCGGTGTTCCAGTTCGTCCCGCAGGCCCTCCAAGAGTTCGAGGGTGTCCTTTCCGGACACGGCGTAGCGGGCGAAGATCCCGCGCCCGTAGGCCAGCTCCATGCCCTTCGGGTCCACACCGGACACCCGCACCAGCCCGGAGCGGATCGCCGAAGCGGCCGAGACCAGCGGGCACCACATCACCGAGTTCTTCCCCGCGCCGCTGGCACCGGCCACGAGGATGTGCGCGCCCGCACCGGTCAACGGCAACCGCCACGGCGTCCCGTACTCCGTCGTCCCCGCATACACCGCACGCAAGTTCACCCGAGCCGGTTCCAGCCCAGGCAGCTCACCGCATCGGACGGGGGTGGTGAGCAGGTCGCGGCGCATGAAGTCCAGCGACACCACATCCGGCGCGATCTCGCGCACCTGGACCCGCGACACCTTTCGCGCCGTCGCCAGCGCCCGCGCCGCGTCGTCGAAATCCTCCGGCTTCTGCCCGGGCACCAGGCGGACCCGGACCTCGTCCCACGACGCACCCGACCGCACCCGTACCAACGCGGGCACCGCAACACCGGACGTCTTCCGCGCCTGCGTGACGGCCTGGCGCTTCCGCCGACGCGACACGAGGTTCACCGTCACGTCCACCGGGATCGCCTCGTCGCGGACGGTCAGGCCACAGGCGTGCAGCCAGCCCGGCAGCTTGCGCCCGTAGACCGCCCAGCGCAGCCACCACGCCCGCAGCCACCGACCGCACCACCGATCAAACCCGACCACATCGAGCTGATGCCAGACCACCGCGATCAACGCCAGCGTGACGAGCACGACCGTCAGCGACAGCCAGCCCCACCACCGCAACCACGCCACGATCACGACCAACGCCAGGCAGGTGCGCCAGCGGGTCAGGATCTGCCGAACGAGCCAGCCGACCGCCCGCAGCACCGTCCAGAACGCGAAACCCAGGAACGCCAACGCCGCCAGCGTTTCCACAATGGACGCCAACGCGCGCCCCAGCTTCGCCAGCACCCACAACACCACCGCGACACCCGCGCCGACAGCGATCACCACCGCCGCGTTCATCGCCGCTCACCGCCCTCAGCCGCGGTGAGGTCGAGCGGCAGCATTCCTTGACATGCCGCGCACTTCGATTCGCCCCGCACGAGGCGAGCAAACTTTTTGCATGCGGCGCAACGCATCCGGGTGACCCCCGTTGACGCACGCCGTCCAGAACCGGTTATGTTCGTCATTGTTCACTTCCCAGTGGACAGCGCAGAACCGGTGAAGGTTGGTCGCCAGAGGCCGGTTCTGCGTTTATACGGAACAATTCCAAGCGCAAATGGGCGCGTTGAACAAAGCACACGTCGCCGTGCGCTTTTTTGAGTACTCGCTTAGGTTTTTCGGCTAGTCGGTGGTCGATTCGTCGGCGGTTGGTTCCTCGCCGGTCAGGAGCCGGTTCAGCCCGGCGTCAGTCGCCCGCCGCTGTGCCTTCACCTCTTTCAAAAGCTGGTCGACCACGACCGACAGGCGTGCCTGCGATTCCGACGGGGACAACGCCGCCGCCGAAAGCCGCTCGATCGTCACCTTGTACGAGGCCGCTTCATTGCCGACCAGGAACACGCCCATGGCGCGATGCGGGCAGTACACGACGTCCGAGGTGTCCTTCAGCGTGTACCGGCTGAACGCCTCCTCCGTCACCGCCTGACTCGGAGCCAGCCGGATCGTCATCGTCCGCGACAACCCGATCAAGTCCTTGAGAAACCGGGTCTGCCGCAACATCACCTCCGCGTCGCCGAAATGGTTCCGCAGCGCCTCCGACCCGATGAACATCTGCGCCTTCACCGCGCCCGCGCCGAACAAGATCCGGTTGCGGTCCATGCGGCTCTCCACCACCTGATCCAGCTTCTCCTTGTCCCGCAAGTCCGGGCCGAACACCAGCCGCGCATAATCCGGCACCTGCAACAGATCCGGGATCAGCAGCGGAGCCCACACCGTCACCGACGTCGCGACCCGCTCGTGCGCGGTCAACATCGTGTAGTGGGCCGGGTCCGCCTGCGAACCGACCGAGGACCAGCTCGGGCCCGTCACGCCATGCGCCAGCAGCATGATCCAGGCTTTCCGCTCCCCGGTCACGCCGAGCGCACCGAGCACGTTCGACACCTCCTCCGGGGTCGGGACCCTTTGCCCAAGTTCCCAGTTCGACAACAACGCCGGGTTCACCCCGATCCGCCGCCCCAGCTCCCGCAACCCGAACCGCGCCTCGATCCGCGCGTCCCGCAACGCCGCACCCAGGCCACGGGCACGCGGGCTCGCCATATCCGTGCCACGCATCAACCACACCTCCGGCCCGGGATCGTGCCTGTCTGCAAAACGAGAACACCCATCTACGCCGCCTTGCCCTCGCCAGACGCCGACGAGGCGCTGGCCGACCGCGACGACGACTTGCCCGGAGCGGCCTTGAAACCCGTCGCCCGAAAGACGTACGTCTGGTACTTGAACTCGCCCTGCCCGCCGACACGCGGCTCCGCCGTCAACCCGTCCAGCTCCACCGGCCGCATCCCCGGCAACGCCTCCGCCGTCGTCGGCACCGGCTGCACATCCGCCAGGAACGTCACCTCGAACGAGGCACGCTTCGCCTTCGTCTCACCCGGGTCCGTGACCGCAGCCCTCCATTGGCGCTTGCCGGTCACCTCGTCAATCCGTTGCCGCACCGGACGCCCCGCAGCCCGGTCCTCCCGCGACTGATACTCGTTGTCCGGGATCACTTCCCCCACCATCACAAGCCCCTGCGGGAACGCCTCGTCGAAGTCGATCGCAAACCGGTGTCCCTTTTCGATAGCCATAACCGCTAACTCCCTGTGTTCTCTGTCAGTCAGTCGTTTCCGGCGCCTCGCCGCCGTAGTCCGCCCGTGTCGCTGCGCTCAGCGCCGTCTCTGCTTCGTGAAGTTGCTTGCCCAGAACCGCGATCGCATCGGAGTCGACAAGAAGGACCACGGGGAACGCCTTGCCGAAGCGGATCTCCGCTCGGTTCGCGTACGTCAGCGCGCGGACGCGGATCGGCAGGTCTGCCGTCACGTGGATCTGGACCGTGTCGCGCATGTCGCCCGCGCCTAAACCACGTACTTGCACGACACCTGCGCGGTCGGATCGCTCGACCAGCCGTGTAGGGCCGAGGCCGTGCTTGCAGTCCTCATGTCTGCCTCCTTCGTGCTCCGCCGCCGAGCGAGTCCCGGCAACGTGCCACCCAATCTCCGGCAAGAGGCGGGACATGATCACCACGTGGCGGGACATCTTGGGACGTCCCTGGTACGGTCGAAGACGTCCCTAAAAGTCCCAAGGGGGTGCGGATGCCGAACGAACGGCTGCGTGACGCGCTGCTGCGCAACGGGCTCACGCTGGAACAGGTCGCCAAAGCGCTCAGCGTCGACCAGAAGACGGTCGAGCGGTGGATCACCAAAGGCCGCACCCCGTACCCGAAACACCGGCACAAGATCGCCGCGATGGCGCGCGAATCGGAGACCTACCTGTGGCCGGACTCCGTCGCCCCCGAGCGCAGAGCCGAGACCGCTGCCGCCGAAGTGGTGAGCGTGTTCCCGCACCGCAACGCGATCCCAGTCGAACTGTGGGACCGGCTGATCAACGACGCGTCAGAGACCGTGGAGATCCTGGTCCACGCGGCCCTGTTCCTGGTCGAACGCCCGCGTTTCATCAAGGACCTCGCAACCAAGGCCGCGGCCGGCGCGAAGATCCGCCTCGCATTCGGCGACCCGGACGGCAACAGCGTCGCCCTGCGCGGAGAAGAAGAACAGCTCGGCGACGGGACGCTCCCGGCACGCGTCCGCAACGCGCTGGCGTTCTACCGGCCGCTCGTCGGCGTCGAAGGAGTCGAGATGCGGTTCCACAACACCACGCTCTACAACTCCATCTTCCGGTTCGATGACGAGATGATCATCAACACGCACGTCTACGGATTCCAAGGCGCGCACGCGCCGTCGCTCCACCTGCGCCGCTTGTCCGCCGGGGACCTCTTCGAGACCTACTCGGAGAGCTTCGAGACCGTCTGGAACCTCGCCAAGCCCGCCACCATCTAGGAGGCACCACATGGCACGCGTCGACTACTACAACGACCCGAACGCGCCCAAGGCCAACAGCATCGCAGTCGCTGTCTCTGCTTTCATCCAGGATGATGAGGGGCGGATTCTGATGATCCGCCGGACTGACAACGACTTGTTCGCCATCCCGGGTGGTCAACTGGAGCTCGGCGAGACGTTGGCAGAAGCGGCAGTTCGGGAGGTGCGCGAAGAGACCGGCATCGAGTGTGAGATCACTGGAGTGATTGGCCTGTATTCGGACCCGAAACATGTCATCGCCTATGACGACGGCGAAGTTCGCCAAGAATTCTCGATCTGCTTCCGTGCCAGTCCTCGCGGAGGAGAACTGACCACCAGTAGTGAGAGTGCGCAGGTGGGCTGGGTGGATCCCAGTCAGCTTCCCTCGCTTCGCGTTCATGCGTCCATTGAACTACGGATAAAACATGGCCTTGAAGGCGGTGCGCCTTTTTTCACATAGGCAGTTGGCCTGAGCGAGGAAAGTCGTCGGCCTGTACAATAGCCTCCAGAAGTGCGAGTAAGTCTGGAGCTATCAACTCCCTCTTCTCAGACAACCTTTCAATAACCAAATTCTGGAGCGCAGCCTGCGGAAGTTTGATGCTAGCGGAATATAATTCCAGAACTCTCTTTCCGGGAAACACATGGCGCCACGAATTGACGCTTTCCCCCGCTACGGTGAGCGCCCCCCGAACAGCGTCTGTGCATTCATCAATTACTGATCGAACATTCGAGTGATTTAGGCGTCCATTAATTAGGTTTAAGATCTGCGAAGAGTTCTTCGTAAACTGTTCCCGTACAGCTTTCAAGATTGTTTCATCATTGCTGCCACCCTGATTTACCAATGAGATCCCCCGAAATTCTGATCCACCACCGAAGTCTTCCGACTGCGTAAGTGTTTGCAGGCGGGACCTGATCATCGCCGCAAGAACCTCGCCAGAAATGCGCCGAGCGACCTCGCTCAATGCACCAGAGACTTCACTAGGTTTAATTTGACTCCCAAGAGCTACACTTGCCACGTGCGCAATTGCTTCGTCTTGCAGTAAGTAATTCTCTATGTGGCAACGTTGCAGGACCCTGAGTCGCTCACTCTTCTTAGCGTTATACGCATCGACCTCACGTTGAGTGAGGAAGTCCCGATCTCGTATTGCGTAGAAATTGAGGTGACCGATCCCACTTTCAATTATCTTCAATACTGCGGAGTTGACTCGTGTAACTGAGCTTACGCTTCCAGAAGGGACAATGCGAACCTTGTCAGCATGTTCTCCAAGCAGCCTGCTAAACGTGCTGCGATCGACACTGGAATGCTCACCTTCAAGGAAAAGAAGCGATCGACCGACGCCTATATAACCGGAATAACCAAAGAATTCGCGTAGAAGTCTCTCGCCATCACCGATTGACGTTGCGGGGGTTATGCGAGGCAAGGAACGATCAGGCGCGCGATCCAGGAAGAAGGTCCGATCGCGCCCGAGCTGCTCAAATACTTCGCTGTTGTGCGTCGCAATCCAAAGTTGATTTCCCTTGCCGATAGTAAGTAGGGTACTGACCAGTCTTCGCGCAAGCTCTGGATGCAAGTGCAGCTCTGGTTCGTCGATTCCGATTACTGCATCGTTAACATTGTGACGAATGAAGTTGGCTAGAATAAAGAAGGCTTCCTTTTCGCCGGATGATAGCTTAGATATCTCAATTTCCCCTCCGCCGGGTAGTCGAATAAATAGGTTGGTTGGCGTCCTCTCGTATTCCCTGGATACGATCCGATACCCGGGAAGCAGGCCGCCCAGGGCTGCGTTATACACCTCAATTGGGTCAGGTGGATCGACTACACTTTTCCCTCCTTCCCTCTCATTCTTTCGCAAGAAACCAAGTCGCCGAATATAATGATATTGCTCTTCGATTAGGTACGCGACAAGATCGTTGAACTGGTTGACTGGATCTTGAAACGCAGAGTTGCTTAGCCTGCTAGCTTCATCTACTGACTGAAGTAGGTTATTTTGGGCGAATGCATAATTCGCATAGCTGCGATCAGCTCTCAGGGCAAAACCGATTGGTCGCCTGTATCCTTGCCGAAGAGTGCTCTGAACAATTTGGAAAAGACGTTCGCGCATGGCGATATCACTTGCAATACTCTGTGATTGTCGAAAAGTTCTCGTGAATCTTCGCTCACCGGCGAGAGCGTCCAGTTCTTCTGCTCGCACTCCCATGGAATCGTTATTGCGAAGGTACTTTTGAATCATCTCGGATTCGCTTTGAGTGATCTCATAGTCGACTTCGAAGTCCTCATCTCCGGACAGCATGCTCCCTGTGTAGCCGTAACCAAAGGACGTTGAAGTTGCGTACGCCACCAAGTCCAGCAGGGTACTCTTTCCGCCGCCATTCGGCCCAGCCAGGACTACCGCGGATGAATTCTCGCTATGTGTCGGCGCTTCTATCTGAATTCCGCTGAGATGACGGTATCGATTAATTCTGATCGCGCTAATAAACATTTGCCCCATCCGTGCTTGCAGAATTTAGCTCTATAGAATCAAGGCGCGCCGCCTGGGGCGGCGCGCTAGTCGCCGGGCGCGCGGCGGCCCCGCCCCCATGCGGCACGGATGGCCTGCCGCTCCGCTTCGGCCACGGCCGCGGGGCGGGCCGCCGAAGGTGCGGTTGCGTGAGCGCGCCGCCCCAGGCGCACACCGGACATGTAGATCCACATGAGGCATAGAACGCTCAAAACGACGTCCGTGTTACTTCCAGCCGTCTGGACGGGCGGAGGCCGCTCCCTCGTCAGCGATGGTCTAACGGCGGACCGACGCCCTCAAGGGCGCCTCCGGCGTCGCTGGCGCGATGAGCTTCGCTCACCCTTGACCGCGCCACTCCGACGCTAGGTGCGGCAGGGACGAGGATGAGGCCAGGCTGCCTCCGCACGATGGTCACCACCCGAGGGCGATACGAAGACCAAGCAGGCCGTGACCAGGCAGGATCTTGGGGACCATTTGGGGACCACACGTCATGCCCGGACCCACACGACCAGACGTTTCAGGAACGCCAGTCGATCAAGCAAACGCCCTCTGAGCTGCGAAAACCCTGACTCCACCGTCCTGGGGGTCAAGGGGTCGCAGGTTCAAATCCTGTCAGCCCGACCGGACGAGAGAGCCGCTTGGCTTGGGTGAAAGCCCAGGTCGGGCGGCCTTTTTGCTTCCGGGGTTTGATCTTGCTGCTGAGTGCCGGTGTAGCGGCTTGTGGACCCTTTGGGGACCACGTCCAACATCCAGCCTGATCATCCGTCAGCGACTGGCGATCAAGATGCAAGTACGACCGCGACCACAACTAGCTGACGGCAACGATTCCGCGAAAACAGTGTGCGCTCCGGTCGCCACCGCAGTCAGAATCATCCCGTGGAGAACGTCATCGACCTGGATGCGGCCGCGCAGCAGATCGCGCAGCGGCGTGGCGAGTGGCATGACCTCGGCATTACCGCGGGCGAGACCACATGGCGCGAGCAGGGCGAGGGATGGCCGCCCGCATTGAAAACCGATCGCGCGACGATCATCGACGCCGACTCGATTGGCGTTGAACTCGCCAAAGGCGCGCAGGAGGGAAGCGTCGTGCTGTTCACCGGCGGCTGGGCCGATTTCTGCTACTGGGCAGGTAACGCCGACGACCCCATCCTGGAGGCGCCCGGGTACCACGACCCGCTTGACGTCGGCACATTCGGCCAGCTCCTTGATCGGCTCACCAAGCTGTTCGCATAGCCGCCCACCGGCATCGTCGGACCTGCGATGAAACGAATCCCCGGCGTACAGCGACTGTAGGCCGACACGGTGAGGCTTGAGCTCCGGGCAGCAAGCCTCAACCTCTCAAAGCGGTGGTGTGCAATGAGATTCGTATCTTGGGACCTCGGCCAGCAACCTGCGGGTGCCCGCGTCCGTGTCGATCTCAAAGGGACAGAGGCCAACGTTCGACTTCTCGATCCGACGAACTTCGCGGCGTACAAGGCCGGGCGTGGCCATAACTACGTCGGAGGACACTACAAGCGGTCTCCGGTCGTGCTGGCGATTCCGACCACTGGCCATTGGCATCTCACCATCGACTATGGCGGCTACGCCGGGAGCGGCCAGGCAAGCGTCACTGTCCTCCAAGGAAACTACGCGCCGACGTCGTGCCGCATTCGGTCGGCACTGCACCCGTTTCCGGACGAACAAGCTGCTCGGCTAGGGCGAAACTCTGGGTCGAGCGGTTTTCCCTGCGGTGCCGGGCAAATCCTCCGCGGCGCTCAGGGACTGCACGCAACAGCAGCTTGCACTCGGCGATCTGGGCTGTCGCGTTTGAAGAGCCTGGCGGACGATGGGGCCGGCCGAGGACGACGGGTGGCCGTAACGAAGCCGGCCCAGGCGCCGACTCAGGGCGCGTGAATGACTCCAGGACGATGGCCGAGCGCAAATACCAGGACGTCGTCCGGCCGAATCGGGCTCGGCAGCTGGACGACATCAAGGCTGATATCGAACATCGCGCCGCGCACGGGCTGCGGCGACGGCTCGACAGGTTGTTCACCGCGTGGGCCGAGAGGACGGAGGCCGCCGCCTACGAGCATCCGGTGGACGCGGTTCTCGGGGAGAACTCCGGCTTGGTCAAGGCCGCGATGGAGGAGCTCGGCGTTCCGGCCGAACGGCTGGCGGCCGTGCACGTCGGATCGGCTTTGGACGAGGACGTCTCCGCCCAGATGCAGCCGTTCGACGACGGCTCCGGTCTGGTTCTCGTCTCCGACGCGATACTGGCGCTGACCAACGTCTACGGCCTTCACGCCGGAGCCGCGCTGGGAGAGCTCGCCGGCTTCGGGTCCGCGAGGCAGATGCGGCAGTCCTTCCGGATGGCGACCGGCGGCGGGCTCGGCGAGGACCCGTTCTTCCTGACCGGGCTGCTCCGGTACTACAACGTGCACCAGCGGGTCTACGGCATCGCGGCGAAACTCGGCCGTACCGAGGAGCGGGCCGGGAACGACATCGTCGATCTGATCAACACTTCCGCCACGCAGTTCGTCCTCGGCCACGAGATCGCTCACCACGCGCTCGGGCACACCTCCGCTCCCAGCGCGTTCTCCCCCGGCGAGCACCTGCCTGCCTGTTCGGCCGACGCTCAGCGCGAACTCGACGCGGACCTGTTCGCCCACCGCGCCGTCGTCCGGGTGTTCGAGACGCAGCTCGGCGGCCGCCGGAAGTTCGGCCGCGGCCGGGGACGCGAGTCTCCCGAGATCAACGCGACCCTCGGCGCGCTGGTGGCGATCCTGACCGTGCACTCGACCGAGACCGCGCTCTTCATCCGGCGAGGCAATACCCACCCGCCCGCCGCCGAACGCGCCGCGCGGCTGCTCGACGGGCTGGGGCGCAGGGTTCAGCAGTTCTCCCCGTTGTTCCTTGGAAAGATGCTCTCCTCGACCGCGGCCTCGTCGGACTTCGGCGCCTCGGTCGAGCCGTTCGACTGGGCGGCGTTCTACGCGGACCCGCGGGTGGACACCCCGCACCCCCGGAGCTACCTCGACCAGATCGCGCTGTTCGACCGCCTGCAGACCGCGCCCCGGGCACAGCTGCTCGAGGGACTCGCCCGCAAGAGCACGGACTCCTCCGGGATTCTCGCCAGGGGCGCCGCGGCCGCCCTAGAAGGAGACGTGCCCGGAGCCCTCGCGATCTGGGGTGTCGCGGACGAGTGGCAAGAACTCCTCCGCGACCGGCTGCAGCCGCTTTCCTTCCACACCGCCCTGACAGCGGTCAAGGAGGCGTTCGACGGGCAGGAACTGGACGAAGGGCTGGCCTTGCCGGGCTCCGTCGTGTGCACGGCCCTGCTCGCGGAGCAGCTCGCGTGACCCCGGACGGCCGGTTACCGACGGTCTTCCTCGATGAAGTCGACGACCTTGTGCCACAGCGACTCCGCGAACTCATCGGCAGCGAACAGCGCCGATGCTACGGGGGCGTCGCCGTACCTGAGCGCGCCCTTTCGACGACCGGCGTCCCAGTGCGCGGTCACTATTCCGTCGACGGCGGGCGGCCAGGGGCCGAGCCGAACCTCCAGGGAGTCCGGCACGGTCCGGCTCCACACGAGGGCGAGGTTCCAGACCTCGCGTCCGTTCTCCGCGAGGACCAGTTGCACCGACGTTTCCGAAGCCTGCACTCCGCAGGCGAAACCGTAATCCGGCAGCAGCCGCGAATGCCGCTCGAGAACCTGCCCGACCCGGGTCATCGCGTCCGCCAGCACAGCGCGTGGGTCGAAGTGCACCGGCGCGACGCGCGGCAGCCTCGGCCCCGGAGCTTCCGCCACGACGTCCTCGACTTCTCTCGGCTCATGCCCTTCAGCCCGGGAAAGCGCGACTTTCCTTGCGACGAGCCGAGCCAGTTCCTCCGGAGAGTGGTCGGCAGCGCGCAGGTAGATGATCGCGGGGTTGAGCAGTTCCGGAGGAATCTCGACGTTGTCCATCACCACGGGCAGGATGTAGTCGCCGCCGCGCCGCACGCTGACCGTCATGGCGGCGTAGAACTCGTCCATCGGGTACGCGCCGGCGATGTAGTCCTCGGACAGGAAGGGAATCACGTGGCGGACGGCCACCCCGCCGTAGACCCGGCGCAACTCGGTGATGACGTTCTTCCCCCAGAGCCGCACGGTTTCGTCGCGGTCGTAGAAGACCACGACCCCCAGCCCCTCGCAGGCACGGACGACCTGCTCGACGTAGTCGCGCTGGTTGCCGGAGAACGAGACCGCGACGTCGTACGTGCCGGAGCTGTCCGTCATCCGGCCATCCTAGAGCCATCCGCGACCGGTGGCTCCTGATGATCGCCTGGGCGGATCTTGTTCCGCAGTACGAGAATTCGTCCGACGACGCGTTGCACACAGCACTCGGGGCCGCACTGCTCGGCGAGGGGCTGGGCGTCTCGCCGACGGACCGGGCCCGGCTGGGCAGGTTCGCGAAGAGCTGGCTCGCCAACAAGGGCGACGAGATGATTCAGCGGATCAAGGCCACCGACACCTACCGGATCTGGGCGGAGACCGCTGGTCCCGGTCAGCTCGCCGAGAACGGGGTACTGGCCGGGGCGCTGCACGAGCAGGGCAGCGACGACCGGGTCGCGGCGGTGCTCGGCGAGGCGCTGGCACGCGATACGGCGGCTAAGCACACGCGCAGCTACGACGTCGCGGTCTCGTTCACCGACGAGGTGGGCGAATACGTCCGTTCCGTGGTGGAGGCCGCCCGGACGCTGGGCTTGGTCGTCTTCTTCGAGCCCGACATGACCTTCGAGTGGTGGGGGCGGAACTTCCTCGTCGAGGGGCGCAAGGTCTACGGGCAGCGCGCGTGGCACTTCGTCCCGTTCTTGTCGCCCGCATACCTGGCCGCCGCGCACGCGCGCGACGCTTTCGCCACCGCGATCGAGGCCGCCACGCGGCGAAACGACGACTACGTGCTGCCCGTCCTCGTGGACCAGTCGGAGGTGCCGGCCGAACTGCTCAACCCCGCCACCGGTTTCCTCCGCACCAAAGACCACACGCCTGCCGAGCTGGCGGCGCACTTGCTGGCCAAGGTCCGCCGAACCAAGGCCGATGACACCGCCGCGCGTGATTTCGGCACCGCCGTGCGGAACTCCGGCACTGGCACCTGAATGAGCCAGGGTGCCAGCGTCCGACCCGGACTTGTCTGAGCAAGATCCCCGGCTGGGCGAAGCACCCTCAACAACGGACGTCGCGGAGCTCGAATTCACAGTCCGGAACCGCCTCTGCCTCCCGGCCCTTCGCCGTTGTCGGCGAATCCGAGTTCCCGCTGAACCGGGCGGAGCCCCGCGAAAGGCTCCGCCCGGTCCGCGCGATCAGCTGTGCAGGTAGTGCGCGTCCCAGCCCTGCAGGGGGGCGAAGTTGTTGCACTGCCCGACAAACGTGTACACGCCCTTCTTGTTCACCTGGTCCAAACCGAACTGGATGCAGGTGCCCAGGAGGCGGTTGCGGATGGTCCCGTCGTCGTAGAAGACCCACTGCTGTTCGGCTCTGCCGTTGCAGCCCCAGCCCTCCAGGCGCGGGGTCGGGTCGCCCAGGCCGGTCGCGGACGGGGACAGGCAGCGGCCGTCGTTGGTGCTGTGGATGGAGCCGTCCGGGGCGATCGCCCATTGCTGGTTGTAGCTGCCGTTGCAGTTGTAGGTCCAGACTTTGCGGCCGTCGCCTCTGCTGTCGTCCGAGTCTTCGTCGATGCACTTCGTGCCGTTGAAGTAGTACGAGCCGAAGGCGTAATAGCCCACCGGCTGGACCGGCTTGGGGGCGGCGGCGGGGGCGGCGGACGCGGGGGCCGCGGTGAACATCGTGCCGGCCAGGGCCAGTGCGCCGATCGCGCCGGCCAGGAGCTTTCGCTTCATGGTGCTTCTCCTTGATTTCGAGGTGTTAGCTGACATGAGTGCAATCTGACATTCCATTCATCTCAGCTGATAGCCGATCCTGGATGACGGGGCGGCCGATGTCAACTAAGATGAATCCGGAAGCCGTACATGTTCACGCCAGCAGAGGAAGGCTGCCGATGGCCTCGCTCGCCGAGAAGATCGAGAAGCTGTTCGACGTCGTGCGCAAGCCGGGCCGCGATCAGTACTCCAGCGAAGAGGTCGCGAGCGCGTGCCGGGAGGCGACGGGCGAGACCTTCTCGGCTACCTATCTGTGGCAGCTGCGCACGGGCCGCCGGGACAATCCCACCAAGCGGCACCTCGAGGCGCTGGCCGGGTTTTTCCAGGTCCCGCCCGCGTATTTCTTCGACGACGAGCAGAGCGCCCGGATCGCCGAGGAGCTGGAGCTGCTCGGCGCGCTGCGCGACGCGGGGGTGCGGGACGTGGCGCTGCGCGCGGTGACCCTCTCCAGGGCCGGGCTGGGCACCATCAGCGACATGATCGACGCGATCGCGCGAAGAGAAGCGGGCGAGTAAGGCGGAACTGGGGGGTCGGTTCGTGGATCGCAAGCTGTGGCGAAGATGCCGGAAACTGGCCGGCGACCTGGACCTGCCGGAGCCCTTCGACCCGGCCGAGTTCGTCCGGGGCGTCGCCGCCGGGCGGGGCAGGCCGATCGAGCTGCTGCCGGCCAGAGTGATCGTCGGGGGGCCGTGCGGGCTGGTGATGTCCACCGACCGCGCCGACTACATCCTGTTGCCCGCCAACACTTCCGCGCTGCATCGGCAGCACATCCTGTTGCACGAGATCGGGCACCTCGTGTGCGGGCACGCCGGCAGCGTCGACGTCGGCACGCTCCTGCCCACCCTCTCCCCCGAACTCGTCCAGCGGGTGCTCGGCCGTTCGGTGTACACCGAGGTGCAGGAGCAGGAGGCGGAACTGCTCGCCACTCTGGTCGCGCACCGCGCGGCCCGCGGGCACGAGCCCGAGCCTGCCGGGGACGCGCTCGTTTCGCGCGGGCTGGCTTTGGTGGAGCGGTGGTTCGGGTGATCGAGGCGATCGGTTACTCCGGCTGTCTGTGCGCGCTGCTCGCGGTGGCCGCGAAGGTGGAGTCGCGCCGGCCGGTGCCGCCGCCGGGGATCAGGTACCTGGGCATGTTCATCGGCTGCTTGACCGCCGGGATGACCCTGCTCGCCGTCGGGGGCGGCAATACCGCGAGCTTGCTCGGCGACGAGCTGAAACTCGCCTCGCTCGCGTTCCTCGTCCTGTTCGCGCGATCGCTGTCGCCGGGAGAGCCGACGCGGCGGCAGGTCCGCTGTTCCCTGCTCGTGACCGGCGAACTGCTGGCGGTCAACGCCGTTCTGTTCGCCGCCGCCGACGCCAGGGAGATCGCCGGGAACACTGTGGTGAGCAGGGTCGGCGTCCTGCCGTTGCTGATCTACTACGTGATCTACACCTTGGCCGCCGCGTCGGCGTTGTCGCTGTTCATCCTTCTCATCCGGCGGTATGCCAAGCGGATGGCCCCCGGCTCGCTGCGGCGCGGGCTCCAGTTGATCATCGCCGGAGCCTCGGCCGGTCTGTTGTGGACAGCGTGGGCGGTCGAGGACATGTACAGCTTGCTGGCGGCCGGCCGGGTCAGCGCCGCCGAGGACACTCCGTCGGTGCTGCTCGGGGCGGTGGCCGTGACGCTCGCCGCCGCGGGCGCGACGCTTTCCGCGTGGGGGCCGCGGCTGGGCGCGCCTGTGCGATGGCTGCGGGCCTATTTGGGGTACCGCCGGCTCGGTCCTCTGTGGACGGCGATGCGGGAGGCGGTGCCGGGCATCGTCCTGAACACCGGCGGCGGGGTGCATCTCGCCCTGTACCGCCGGATCATCGAGATCCGGGATGGGCATCTGGCGTTGCGGGAGCATTTCGATCCCGCGGTGGCCGAGCGCGCGACGTACCTCGCCCGGCGCGCTGGCATCGCCCCGCAGCGGATACCCGCCGCTGTCGAAGCCGCTTTGATCGTGGCCGCGCTGGCCGCCCACCGCGAAGGGCGCCGTTTCCGCGCTGCGGCGGACTACCGGCCGTCCGGCCTCGCTCCGACCATCGCCGCCGAGACCGCTTGGCTCACGGCGGTTTCCCGGGAACTCCGCTGGCCGGGCACGTACCGGCTTCAGTAAAGCTCCGCGGTATCCGGGACGAACCGCACCGGCAGGGTGCTGTACCCGGTCAGGAAGTTGGAGTGAATCCGCCTTGGTTCGCCGACGACCTCGAACCCGGTCGCGTACTTCCGGAGCGCCGAAAGCAGCTCAGCGATCTCGATCCGCGCCAGCTGGGCGCCGACGCAGTAGTGCGGGCCGTAGCCGAAGGCGAGGTGTTTGTTCGGGGTGCGGCGGAGGTCGAAACGGTCCGGGTCCGCGAAGACGGTGTCGTCGCGGTTCGCCGAACTGAGCCACAGCGTGACGATCTCCCCCGCCGCGACGGGATGACCGGCGATTTCGGTGTCAGCGATCGCAGTGCGGCCGAAGTGCATTGCGGGAGTCGACCAGCGCAGGACCTCGTCGGTGGCGGTGGGCAGAGCGACGTCTCCGTTGCGCAGCAGATCCCATTGCGAAGGGTGAGCAGCGAGGGCGCGGACGGCCTCGATCATGGACAGGCGGCTCGTCTCGTCGCCGCCGATGAGCAGGCTGTAGCAGTTCAGGACGATCTCTTCGGCCGACAACGCAGTGGCAGCCAGTGCGCTGAGGACATCGTCGGCGGGGGCGGCACGGCGCTCGGCCAGCCGGCCGGTGAAGTAGGCCAGGATTTCGTTGCGGGCCAGAGTCGATACCAGCTCGTCGGAGTCGCGGTCCTCCGAGCTGAGGGCGCGTTTTGTTTGCGTCAGAAGGAAATCGTGATCACTCTCGGGCACGCCCAGGAGGTGTCCGACCGTCGTGATGGGGATGCGGCTGGCGACATCGGCGGCGAAGTCGCAATCGCCGCGCGAGACGGCGTCGGTGATCAGGGTGCGCGTGTTCCGGCGGACTTGGCGAGTGAGGCGGGCGAGTGCCGCGGGGGTGAAGGCGCGTTGCAGGATCTGGCGGAGTTCGCGGTGGCGCGGGCCGTCGGTGACCGCGAGCATGCGGCCGGACGCGGAATCTCCCCCGGCCAGCAGGGTGACCAGGACGTTGCCGCGTTCGGACGTGTAGTGGGCGGCGTCGCGGTAGACGGCCAGGACGTCCGCGTGGCGCGACACGACCCAGAAGCCGTGCGGTTCGTGCCGGTAGACCGGATGGTCCGCGCGGGTGGAGCGCCAGAACTCGGTGAGGTCGGACTCGAAGGTGCGAGGGTCGGCCAGGTTCATCGGAGTGCGTTGAGTTCGTCGGCGAGGGCGCGGATCGTCGAGTGGTCGAACAGGGTCGCGGCGGGCAGGTCGACGTCCAGGTGTTCGCGGAGCCGGGCGAGCAACTGGGTGGCTTGCAGCGAGTTGCCGCCGAGTTCGAAGAAGTCGCTGTCCAGGTCGAGGTCGGGGACGCCCAGGGTTTCTTCCCACAGTCGCAGCAGGCTTCGTTGCAGGTCGGTCGCGTCGGCCAGGTCCTCGCGCACTACCGGGGCGAGGTGGTGCGCGGGCGTCGGGGCGGCAGGGGGTTCCATCCGCTGGGCGGCTTCGCGGCCGACTTCGGCGAGGCCACGCGGGGCGGCGATCACTTGCGGGCCGAGGCGGGCGGCGAGGATGCGCCAGAGCAGGTCGAGGCCTTCGCTGGTGCGGAGGTAGTTGCTGTGCGGATCGTCGGACGCGAGCATGCCGGTCTCGCTCCAGGCGTCCCAGTTGACCGACACGGTGTGCCGCGGGCCAGGCGGGCTGGCGTGGGCGAAGGCGTCGAGATAAGCGTTGGCGGCGAGGTAGTCGGCTTGGCCGTAGTAGGTCGGGACGAGTGCGGTGACTGAGGAGAACAGGACGAGGAAGTCCGGGTCCTGGCCGAAAATCCGGTCCAGGACCTGGGTTCCGGTGACCTTCGGGGCGAGCACGGCTTCGACGTCCTCGCGGCGGCGGACCGCCATCATGCCGCCGCCGGGGCTGCCCGCGGCGTGGAAGATGCCGTCGACGCGGCCGCAGGTGTCGCGGATCCGGCGCATGGCGGGTTCGTCGGCGACGTCCGAGACCTGGACCAGGACGGAGCCGCCCAGAGCCTCGATCTCCTTGAAGCGCCTGATGGTCTGCTTGCGGATCGGGCACGGGCCTTCGGCCAGGTAGGTGTCCCAATCGGGCCGGTCCGGGAAGCTGGAGCGGCCGACCAGGACGAGCCGGGCGCGGACCAGCCGGGCGAGGTCTTCGGCGAGAGCCAGGCCGATGCCGCCTAGTCCGCCGGTGATCAGGTAGGTGCCGCGTTCGCGCAGCAGCGACGGCAGGGATTGCGGCGGGTTGCTCGGCAGGGGCCGGATTTCGCGGACCCAGCGGCGGCGTCCGCGCAGGGCGACCTGGTCGTCCGCGGCGGCGAGTTCGGCGAGGACCTGCTGTGCGTCCGCGGGCATCGCGAGGTCGACGACGCGGCTCGACAGGTTCGGGATCTCCTGATTGACCATGTGGTGCGGGCCGAGGACGGTCGCTTTGGCGGGGGTGACCGGGTCGGTGCCGGTGACCTCGTGCAGGCCCGTGGCGAGGACGGTCAGGGTGATCGGAACCGAGATCTGCCGACGCGCCAGAATCCGGCCGAGCGCGAGCAGGCTGTACAGGCCGTGGTCGAGGCTTTCCTCGTCGAGCAGCCAGGCGTGCACGATGCGGCGGGGTGCCAGTCCGGCGGCGGCGAGATCGGTCAACAGTGCGTCGTAGTCGTCGGGGTCGGCTGGGCGGAGTGTGTACCGGCCAGGGGCGCGGCGGGCGAACTCGACGCCGGGTTCGGCTCGGACGACGGTGGCTCCGGCGCGGCGGAGGTCGTCGAGGACCTGGTCTACGACCGGCGAGCCTGCGGTGAAGACGAGCCAAGGTTCGCCGGGGGTGACGCCGACGCTGGTCTGGTCGAGGGGTTGTTCGGCCCAGGTGGGCAGTTCGAGCGGCGTGGTTTCGGCTGCCGGCTCGGAGGTCAGCGGGACGCCGTACATGCCTGCCAGCGGCGGACGTCCGGGATCCGGGTCGACCCAGGCGTGTACGCGTTGGTACGGGTAGCCGGGCAGCGGCAGGCGGCGGCGGTTCTCCCCCGCCCAGAACGTGTCCCAGTCCGGTTCGATTCCGGCGGACCAGAGGGTGCCGAGCGCGCGCAGCAGCAGGTCGGAGTCGGTGCGTTTGTCGGCGCGGTGGCGCATGGAGGAGACGATGGCCGGGGCGGGGGCGGTTCGGGTTTCGCGCCAGTGCAGGCGTGCGATGGTGGACAGTGCGCCGCCGGGGCCGACTTCGAGCAAGGCGTGCTCTCCGTTGTCCCACAACGTGTTCAGCGCGTCGGCGAAGCGGACTGGCTGACGCAGTTGCCGGACCCAGTATTCCGGGTCGCGGGCCTGGTCGCCGGTCAGCCAGTCGCCGGTGACGCTCGAGACGACCGGGATTTCCGGGGCGCGGAGCTCGATGTCCGCGAGTGCGGCGCGGAACTTCGGGAGGATCGGGTCCATCAGCGCGGAATGGAAGGCGTGGTCCACGGGAACCGGGACGCAACGGATTCCCTTGTCTGTCAGCTGGTTTCGGAGCCGATCCATGAGGTGCGCGGGCCCGGAGGCGACGGTGTTGCGGGCGCTGTTGACCGCGGCGATCGACAAGCCCTCCGGCAGTTCGGCGCGCAGGTCGTCCTCGGACAGCGGGACGGCGAGCATCGCGCCGGGAGCGGTGCTCGCCATGAGTTCGCCGCGCAGGACGACCAGGTTGGCGGCGTCTTCGAGGCTGAAGCATCCCGCGACGCAGGCCGCGGCGTACTCGCCGATGCTGTGTCCGGCGAGGGCTCGGGGCCGGATGCCCCAGTGCGTCCAGAGCTGAGCGAGGGCGTATTCGACTGCGAACAGCGCGGGTTGGGCGAGGTCCGTGGTACGCAGGGTTTCCTGGTCCAGGTCGATGCCGAGGAGTTCGGCGCAACGGTCGAGTTCGCGGCGGAACACCGGTTCGCGTGCGGCGAGTTCGCGGCCCATTCTCGTGTATTGCTCGCCCTGCCCCGGGAACAGGAACGCGACTGCCGGCGGACGCCGTGGGGCCGGTGGGCGGCCGTCGACGGCTAGGTCTTCCAGGCGTTGAGCCAGATTCTCGCCGGGGGCGGCCACCAAGGTACGGCGGTGTGCGTGTGCGGCCCGGCCGCGGTGGAGGGTGTGGGCCAGGTCGGCGACGTCGAGGCCCGGGTTCGCGCGCACGGTCTCGGCGAGCGCGCGGACGGCGGCGTTGGCCGCGGCTTCGCTCCGGCCGGAGACGGTGATCAGCTGCCGGGGTCGCGTGCTGGCTTCGGTGGTGACAACCGGGGCTTGGGTGAGCACGACGTGGGCGTTGGTGCCGCCGATGCCGAAGGAGCTGACGCCCGCCGCGCGGCGAACCTGCGGCCAGTCGCGGAGTTCGGTGTTGACGAAGCAGGGGCTGGACTCGAAGCCGACGTCCGGGTTGGGTTCGGCGAAACCGGCGCTCGCCGGGATTTGTCCATTGTGGATCGAGAGCGCGGTTTTGACGAGGCCCGCGATCCCGGCCGCGGAGCCCAGGTGGCCGATATTGCCCTTGACCGAGCCGATCGGGACGTCTCCGCAGCCCGCCAGCACGGTGGTCAGCGCCTCGACCTCGATCGGGTCGCCGACGGTGGTGCCGGTGCCGTGGCATTCGACGTAGCCGAGGTCGGCGGCGGCGAGTCCGGCGCGGGCGAGCGCGGTGTGGACGAGTTCTACCTGGCCGATGATGCCGGGCGAGGTGAAGGTGAACCGGCGGGATCCGTCGTTGTTGACCGCGGAGCCGCCGATCACCGCGTAGATGTGGTCGCGGTCGGCGACGGCGTCGGCGAGGCGTTTGAGCGCGACGACGCCCGCGCCGGAGCCGAAGACGGTTCCGTCGGCGGCGGCGTCGAAGGGGCGGCACCGGCCGGTGCGGGACACGATCGCGCCCTCGTGCCAAAGGTAGCCGTGGCCGTAGGGCGACTGGACGTCGGCGGCTCCGGCGAGGGCGAGGTCGCAGTCGCCCTGCCGCAGGGATTGCGCGGCCAGGTGCACCGCGACGAGGGCCGAGGAGCACGCGGTGGAGACCGCCAGGCTGGGGCCGTCCAGGCCGAGGCGGTGCGAGACGTTCGTGGCCAGGTAGTCGTTTTCGTTGCCCACGCTCCACTCCAGCGACGCGAGCGCGGCGCGGGCGGCTGGGTCGCGGCTGACGTGCAGGGCGCCGTAGAGGTTGGGGGCGGCGGAACCGAACACTCCGGCTCGCCCGGGGACGCGGCCGGTGTCGTAGCCGGCGTTCTGGAGCGCGGCGTGCGCGCATTCGAGGAACAGCCGGTGCTGCGGGTCGGTGGCCCTGGCCAGCTCCGGGCGGTAGCCGAACAGGTCCGCGTCGAATCCGGCCAGGTCGTCTACGAGCGCGGCGGCGCGGACGTAATCCGGGTCGGCGATGCGGGTGAGCGGGACTCCGGCCTCGCGGAGTTGCTCCTCGGTGCGGTCGGCGATCGAGGCGACGCCGCCGCGGAGGTTCTCCCAGAACTGGCCGACCTCGTTCGCGCCGGGGAAACGGCAGGCCAGGCCTACGATCGCGATCTGGTCGCTCATCGTGCTCCTCGGTCGGTCAGGGTGGCCGAGACGGAGCGCACGGTCGCGGATTCGAACAGCGCGCCCGAGCTCAGCGCGATGCCGTAGCGCTGTTCGATCTGGTCCACGATGTGCACGGCGGCGAGCGAACTGCCGCCCACGTCGAAGAAGTCGTCGTCGAGGCCGATGTCGGGGTTGCCGAGCAGGTCTGTCCACAGTTGACGGACGACCTCGACAACCGGCTGCCCGGCCGGGGCGGGCGGCGGGGCCGGCTCGGCGGCGGGTTCCGGTGCGGACGGAGCGCCCAGGTGGTCGACGATCACCGTGGCGGGCAGGTCGCGGCTGAGAGCATCGAGGAAGATCTGCGCGCCTTCCGCTGGCGCGAGCTGCGCGTCGCGCGACGTTGCCGCCGGGGCGGCGGGGCGGCTGAAGTCGGTGCGGGGCACGGCGCGGAAGGTCAGCGAGCGGATCGCGACGAGATGTTTGCCGGTCTCGGTGTCGTGGAGGTCCACGTCGACTACGCGGGTGGTGCCGGTTTGCTCGCGTAGCTGGGAGCGGGCGGTGACCCGGCTGGTCAGGCGGTCGAAGACGGCGACCGAGCGGTAGCGGAACGGGACGAACACCGCGTCGGCGGTGGTGTCGATCAAGGTGGCGGTCGCGACGTCGAGCAGAGCCGGGTGCAGGAGGTGCTCGCGGAGGTCGGCGTGGAACTTTTCGGGCAGTTCGAGTTCGGCGACCGCTTCGTGTTTGTCGCGCCATCGGCGGACTTCGCTTTCCCAGCGCGGGCCGAATCCGAAGCCGGGACCTGCCGCTGCCGTGGGCGCATCCGGCGCAGCGCTGGGGAGCGATGAGCTGGCGAGTTCGGGTTCGGCGCCGGAGGCTTCGATCGATCCCTCGGCGTGGTCCGTCCACTCCCCGTGCCCCTGCACGGGTTTCGCGCGCAGGCGGAAGCGATGGCCCCCGGGTGCGGCGGAGACGGCTACCTCGACGTAGTGGGGCTCGGTGACGGGCAGGGAACGCAGGATCAGCACGTCGCGCAGGCCGACCGGCGACGTGTCCGGCAGGAGGGCTCGCGCGGCGGTGACGGCGAACTCCAGCATCGCGGTGGCGGGCAGGACCGCGACGCCGCCGAACTGGTGCTCGTCGAGCTGCCAGGTCTGTCCGGGGGTGATCACGACGCGGTGGCCGGGGGTGTCGGTCATGCCGGTTCGTTCCCAGGCGGGCCAGGCGATCGAGAGCGTCCGAGGGTGGCGGAGGCGGTGGTGGGCGGCGTGGGCGTTGAGGAACGCGTTGGCGGCAGCGTAGTCGGCGCTGCCGCGGAGGCCGGACACTCCGGCGTGGCTGGAGAAGTAGACGAGGAAGTCGAGGTCTCTTCCGGACAGGGCGTGTTCGAGTGCGAGAGCGCCGTGCACCTTCGGTCGCAGGACTCTGTCCACATCGGACCGGGAGCGGCGTTCGATCAGGCCGCCGCCGGCGATTCCGGCGGCGTGGACGACTCCGTGCGGGCCTCGGCCGAACGTCCGCTCGACCTCGGCGAAGGCGCTGCTCAGGGATTCGGAGTCGGTCACGTCGGCGTTGAGCACCGCGACGGTCGCGCCCGCTGCTTCGAGTCGCGCGATCCCCGGGGTGCGGGCGGCGGAGCGGCCGAGCAGGGCCAATCGCGGGCGGAGGCCGGTGTCCGCCAGTGCCTGCGCGATGACCAGGCCTACTCCCCCGAGGCCGCCGGTGATCAGGTAGATCCCGTTCTCCCGCAGCGGTCGTGGCTCGGCCGGAGTGTCGTCGACGGGAACGATGCTGGGCAGCCACCGGGTGCGGCCGCGCAGGGCGACGTGGGGTGCGGTCAGGGCGGCGAGTTCGGCGGCCAGGACGGAGGTCACGGCGACCGGGCCGACGTCGATCAGTACGCAGCGGAGGCTGGGGATCTCCCGTTCGACGGTGCGGGCGAAGGCATTCAGCATCGCGCGGGCGGGGTTGAGCGGTTCGGCGCCGGTCAGGTCGACTGCGTGCCGGACCAGGATCGCGAGGGTGGCCGGGGTGGACCGGAGTTGCTTCGCCAGGGTTTGGACGCAGGCGAGGACGCTGTAGAGGCTGCTTTCCAGGTCGGGGCTGTCGTCGTCGGTGACGCCGAGGGCGTGGACGATCAGCTCGGGTACCGCAGTTTCGCGCAGGGCCTCGACGGTGAGCAGGTCGGTGGCGTGGTACCCGGCTGCGGCTACGGCATCCGTTACCCACTGGGCGTTCTCGGGTCGGAGGACCAGTGCTCGTCCGCCTCGAACGGTGGTCGCTGGTGCCTCGCCGCCGGGTTGCCAGCGCTCGTGCAACAGCGTCCATCCTGCGGGTTTCGGCGCGTCGCTGGTGGCTGGGCCGTGGTACTCGACCCAGTGCCGCCGTCGTTGGTAGGGATAGCCGGGCACTGGGATCCGGCGGGCGGGGCGCGGGACGCGGCTGCGCCAGTCGATGTCCTGACCGTGGACCCACAGGGTGGCCAGAGCGTCGTCGAGGCCGGTGCCGGACAGGACGGGCAGGGTCCGCGACGACGCGGTGCCGGGGCCGATCAGCACCGTCAGGTCTGCTCGCGGTTCGGTCCTTTGTGGACTCTCCGCGCCGCTCAGCACGCGTTCCGCAAGGTGGCGCGAGATCTCGCCCTCGCGGAAGGCTTGTGCGGCCAGTGTGCCGACGCCGTCTCCGGACACGCTCTCCGGCCGCACTCCCCAGCGGGTCAGGCAGGTGGCCATCGCGTACTGGAGGACGAACAGAATCGGACGGGCGTGTTCGGGCGCGCCACCCGCGAGCCACCGGGCACGCAGCTGTCCGGCTAGGGGTTCGAGGACCTCGAAGGCGGCGTCGCAGGCGTCGCGGAAGTCGGGCTCGGCGGCGTAAAGACCGGTCGCCAACCCGGGCCGCCACGCCGATTCGTCCGGGAAGTGCAGGCCCACGCTGCGGGGACGGTCGTCCGAGCTGAGGATGCTGGACGCCAGTTGCGCGAGGAAATCGTCACGGTCGCGGGCCACCACCGCCGAACGCACCGCCCGGGCGGTCCGGCCGACCTGGAGTGTGTGCGCTGCGGCGGCGAACAGCGCCGGGTCGAGGTCGGCGAAGTAGCCGCGGAGGCGGTCGCGAAGCTCGGTCTCGGCGGTCCGGTCGTCCGCCGACCAGATGACGATCTGCTTTCCGGACGGAGGCGGGCCGGGCTCGATCGGCGGGGCCTCTTCCAGGATGACGTGGGCGTTCGTGCCGCCGATGCCGAAGGAATTCACACAAGCGCGGCGGACCGAACCCGGCTGGCGGGGCCACGGGCGAGACTCGGTGAGCACCTCGAACGGCGAGTCGGCGAGGCCCAGTTCCGGGTTCACCGCGTCCACGTGGATGCTCGCGGGCAGCCGCTCGTGGTGCAGCGCGAGGACGGTCTTGATCACGCCCGCCACTCCGGCCGCGGTGCCGAGGTGGCCGACGTTGGACTTCACCGAGCCGAGCAGGCAGGAACCCGGCGGCAGGGGTTGCCCGGCGAGCGCGCGAAACGCCTGGGTCATCGCGGCGACCTCGGTGCGGTCGCCGATGCCCGTACCGGTGCCGTGGGCTTCGAAATACGAGATCGTGCTCGGGTCGATCTCCGCCGCGGTGAACGCGCCGGTGATGCACTCGGCCTGTCCATCGACGCTCGGCGCGGTGAAGCCGGTGCCGCGTCCGCCGTCGTTGTTCACCATCGAACCGCGCACGACCGCGTGGACGGTGTCGCCGTCGGACAGCGCGTCGGAGAGCCGTTTGAGCACGATCGCGCCGACGCCGTCGCCGAAGTTCGTGCCGGTGGCCGTGCTGGAGAAGGGGCGGCACGAGCCGTCCGCGGAGTTGACCCCGCCGGGCACGTGGACGAATCCGCGTTCGCTCTGCGGATCGATCATCGAACCGCCGACGAGCGCCAGTTCGCAATCGCCCGCGAGCAGCGCTTGACGCGCGAGGTGCAGGGCGACCAGCGAGGTGGAGCAGGCGGTGCGGACGGTCAGGCTCGGCCCGGTCAGCCCGAGGCGTTGCGCGACGCTGGCGGCGAAATAGTCTGGGTCGTTGTTGAAGTCGACGGCGAGCTGGCCGACCGAGCGGAGCAGGCGGGCGTCCGGCTCAACGTGCTCGCTGGCGTACCGGTTGCTGCCCGCGCCGGCGAAAACGCCGATGCGGCCGGGGAAATCGGCGGGCATCTGCCCGGCGTGCTCCAGCGCGGCGTGGCCGACCTCGAGGAACACCCGGAACTGGGGGTCGCGGATCTCGGCTTCTCGTGGGGTGAGGCCGAAGAACGCGGCGTCGAAGTCGTAGGGAGCGTCGATGCGGGGACGGCGGCGCACATAGCCGGGCATGGCGAGGCGTTTCGGGTCTTCTCCGGCGCGCAGGATCTGGTCGTCGGAAAGCGCGGAGAGGCAATCCCGGCCGTCGAGGAGATTCCGCCAGAATGCGCCGAGGTCATTCGAACCCGGAAACCGGACCGCCATCCCGACTACGGCGATCGGCTCCATATCCACCCCTCACCATTTCACTCTCGGCGGAGAGCCGATACGCGCATTGCAGCACACGCGCCGGCGCGGCAGCCAGCATTTCGGACAGAGCCGAAGGGAGCGTCCTGCCTGGAGAAGCACCTGGTCAGAACTTGACCGGGCCGGGCGGGGAACGAAACAATGCGGGCACATCTCGGCCCCGCTCGGGCTCGCTGGCTTCGGGAGTTGCTCATGGCCGAACGGATCTGCCCCGCTTCTTCCGAACAGGAACGGATCTGGTTCGCCAGCCAATTCGCACCGAATTCTCCCGCTTACCACATTTCGGCGGCCATGACGTTGCCGCCGGCCGCTTTGCCGCCAGAGAAAATCGGGGAACTGCTCGCGGCGGTGACCGCGCGGCACGAAGCCCTGCGGACGTCGCTGGCCGCCGACGAGCACGGCGTGCTGCACCAGACGATCCATGACGAGGTCGTCCTCGACGTCGAGCACGTCGATCTGCGCGGGCACGCCGAGGCCGAGGCGGAAGCCCGCGGCCTGCTGCGCGAATTGAGCCTTCGGCCGCTCCCCCTCGATCGCGCACCGCTGTGGCGTGCGGCGTGCGTGCGCTTGTCCGACAAGCACTACTGGCTGCTGTTCGTGGTGCACCATGCGGTTTTCGATGCGGCGTCGAGCGTGCTGTTGCAGTCTGAGCTGGACGAGCTGTGCGCGGCGTCGGCGGCCGGGCGGCCTCCGGAACTGCCCGAACTGGCCACGCAGTACGCCGATTACGCGGTGCGGCAGCGCTCCGCGAGCGGCGATCAGGAGCGGCGGCTGGCGTACTGGCGCGGGCAACTCGCCGAGTTGCCGGACTTGGTGCCCACGGATCTGCCCCGGCCCGCCGTGCCGGGGCAAGAGGCCGCGGCGGTGCCGTTTCATCTGCCAGACGGATTCATCGATCACGTGACGGCGGTCGGGCGCGGTCTTCGCGCGACGGCGTTCATGGTGCTGCTGGCCGCGCATCACGTGCTGCTCGCACGGCTTTCAGGCACCGCTGACGTCGCCGTCGCGGTGCCGACGTCCAGCAGGGACCGGCAGACGCGGTCGGTGATCGGGATGTTCATCGACACCGTGATCGTGCGCGTCGCGCTGCCCGCCGAACTGACCTTCGCGGAAGCGGTCGCGCGGGTGCGGGACGCGCTCTTCGACGGCTTGCGGCACAAGGGAATCTCGTTCCAGGAGATCGCCGAGGAGTTCAGCGCCGACGGGGCCGACCGGTTCGGGCGGCTGTCCCGGGTCGCGTTCAACTACGTGCCGTCGTCGGGACACGAGTCGATCCACAACGGGTGGGCCCGCGCCGATCTCGCGCTTGAGTTGTCCACTGTGGACGGCTGGCTGCTGTACCGGACGGACCTGTTCCAGCGGCGCGGTGCCGAGGCGTTGACCAGGCGGTATCTCGGTTTGCTGACCGCGGCCCTGGACGCGCCGGACACGCGGCTGCGCGACCTGCCCTTGCACGCCGACGGCGAGCTGGCGGAGGTGCTGGCCTGGAGCACCGGCGAGCCCGCACCACCTCCGGCGCCGCTGTCCGAACTGGTCGCCCGGCATGCCGAGAACGCTCCGCAGCGCACGGCAGTGGACGCTGCCGACGGCACGCTGACTTACGCCGAGCTGCACAAACGGGTCGAGCGCCTGGCCGGAGTGCTGGCCGCGCGCGGGATCGGCCCGGAGCAGGTCGTAGCGATCGTCGCTCCGCGCTCGGCCGCTTATCTGACCGCGGTGCTGGCAGTGCTCCGCGTCGGAGCCGCGTTCGCCCCGATCGATGCCGCAACCCCGCCGGCGCGGATCGCGAAGCTGCTGGCCAACACCACGGCAACCTTGGCCACGTCGTCCACAGTGGACCTGTTGCCGCCGGGCAGCGACCCCGTTGTGCTGGACGCGCTGGATGATCTGCCCACCGCAGCTCTGCCGCATCAGGCGCTTCCGGACAATGCCGCGTACCTGCTGCACACTTCAGGGTCGACCGGCGAGCCGAAGGGCGTGCTGGTCACCCGCGATTCGTGGGCGCGGCTGGCGGCGACCTGGGCTGAGCGGCTGGGGCTGACGGGCGAGTCACGGGTCGCGCAACTCGCCTCGGCGGCTTTCGACGCGTCCGTGGCCGAGATCGGCGCTGGGCTGGTCGCCGGAGCGACGCTGGTAATCCCCGAGGTGCCGACCGCCGGAGAGGACCTGGCGAAGTGGCTGGACGATCAGGCAGTCACCGAGCTGCTGCTCACTCCGACCGTTCTCGCCAGTCTCCCGGAAGGATCGCTCCGCGACGTCCGGACCATGTTCGTCGGCAGCGAGGCGTGTCCGACGGACCTGGCGGCGCGGTGGCACGCGGACAGACGCCGGGTAGTCAACGCCTACGGCCCGACCGAGGCGACTGTCAGCGCGACGCTCTGGGACTTCGAGCCCGGTGTCGAGACGCCGACCGTGCCGATCGGCCGCCCGCATCGGGGCGCGCAGGTGTACGTGCTGGACGCGGCGCTGAAACCGGTGCCGCCGGGGGTGACCGGTGAGCTCTATCTCGCGGGATCCGGGGTTGCCCGGGGTTATCTGGGTCAGCCGGGCCGGTCGGCGGAGCGGTTCGTGGCGTGCCCGTTCGGGCCGCCGGGTGCGCGGATGTACCGCAGCGGCGACCTCGCGAGGTGGGGCTACGACGGGCTGCTGGAATTCCGGGGCCGCGCCGACGACCAGGTCAAGGTGAACGGGATCCGGGTCGAGCCCGGCGAGATCGAGGCCGCTCTGCTGGCGCGGCCGGACGTCGAGCACGCGGTCGTTGTGCTCCGCGAAGGACGGCTCGTCGGGTATGTGACCGGATCCACTGTGGACACTGAAGCGGCGTTGGCGGACCTCGCCGGTCGCTTGCCCAGCGGGTTGGTGCCTGGTGCGTTGGTCGTGCTGGAATCGATTCCGTTCACTCGCAACGGCAAGCTGGACCGGAGCGCCTTGCCCGCGCCTGCTGCGCCTACCGCTCCGCGCGGAGAGGTGTCCGGCACGGTCGGGTTGATCTGCCGGTTGTTCGGCGAGGTGCTCGGGGTGGCCGACGCCGGGCCGGAGGACAGTTTTTTCGCGCTTGGCGGAGACAGCATGTCCTCGATCCGGCTGGTGAACCGCGCCCGGAAGGCGGGTCTGACGTTCTCGCCGCGAGACGTGTTCCGGCGGCGGACCCCGGCCCGGATCGCCGCGGCCATGTCCGACAAGCCGCAGGAAGTACTGGTCCGCAACAATTCCCGCACGGTGGACCGGACGCTGGCGGACGTCTTCGCCGAGACTGCGCGACGGCATCCGGAGGCCGCGGCGCTCGACGACGGAACCACGGTGCTGAGCTACTCCGCGCTGTCCGAACAGGCCGGTGCGCTGGCTGAGCGCCTGCGCGGGCTCGGAGTCGGCGCGGGCGACCGGGTCGGCGTGCGGATTCCCTCCGGCACGGCTGAGCTGTACATCGCGATCCTCGGCGTGCTCATCGCCGGGGCCGCGTATGTCCCGGTGGATGCCGACGATCCGGACGAGCGCGTCGAGCTGGTCTTCGCCGAGGCTGAGGTTCGAGCGGTGGTGCGGCAGGGCGGCCGAGTCGAGCCGCGCTCCGCGAGTGCGAGCCGGGCTGACGGCGAGGCGTGGGTGATCTTCACGTCCGGCTCCACCGGGCGGCCGAAGGGCGTGGCGGTCCCGCATTCCGCAGCGGTGTCCTTTGTGGACAGCGAGGCGCGGCTGTTCCGCGCCGGTCAGCCGCTCGGGCCGGGCGACCGGGTCCTCGCCGGGCTCTCGGTCGCCTTCGACGGGTCCTGCGAGGAGATCTGGCTGGCGTGGCGCAGCGGCGCGTGCCTGGTCCCGGCGGCCCGGGAGACGGTCGAGGGGCCTTGGCTGCGGGAACGCGGGATCAGCGTGGTCTCGACGGTGCCCGCCCTCGCCGCCGCGTGGACGGCGCGGGACCTGGAGTCGGTCCGGCTGCTGATCTTCGGCGGCGAGTCGTGCCCGGCGGACCTGCTCGACCGCCTCGCCGGGCCGGACCGGGAGATCTGGAATACCTACGGGCCGACGGAAGCCACGGTGGTCGCGACGCTGTGGCGGCACCGGCCTGGCCGTGCGACGACGGCCGCCGCCCCGATCGGCCGCCCGCTGCCGGGTGTCGCCGCGCACGTGCTCGACGCGCGGTTGCGCCCGGTGGAGCCAGGCGAATCCGGCGAACTTTATCTGACCGGGGCGGGACTGGCCCGCGGCTACGTCGGCCGTCCGGGGTTGGCGGCCGAGCGGTTCGTGGCCTGCCCGTTCGGCCCGCCGGGCGCGCGGATGTACCGGACCGGGGACTTGGTCCGCGAGGACTCGGACGGCATCCTGCACTTCTGCGGGCGCGCCGACGCGCAGGTCAAGATCCACGGCGTGCGGATCGAGCCCGCCGAGGTCGAAGCGGCCTTGCGCGCCGATCCGGCGATCCGGCGCGCGGCGGTGGTCGTGCAGGAAGACGAGCCGGGCAAACGACGCCTCGTCGGTTACGTCGTGCCCGCCGCGGAGTCCACAGTGGACGTCGAGGGCGTGCTGACCGGGCTCGCCGCCGCCCTTCCCGGCGCGTTCGTTCCGGCTGACCTTGTGGTCCTGGAAGAGATCCCGACCACCCGCAACGGCAAGACCGACCTCGCCGCGCTGCCGGCCCCAGTCCGGTCCGCGACTCCGACAAAGCGCGCGACGACCTCCACGGAGCAGCTGCTGTGCCAGGTGTTCGCCGAGGTGCTCGGGCTCGCCGAGGCCGGAGTCGACGACAGCTTCTTCGCGCTCGGCGGGGACAGCCTGCTGGCGATCACGCTGGTCGGCCGGGCGCAGGCGAAAGGCATCCGCTTCACGCCGCACGAGCTGTTCCTGCGCCGCACCCCGGCCCGGCTCGCACGGCTGGCCGGCGACCGTCGCACCCCCGCCGATTTCCCGTTGGCGTCAGTGAACCAGGCCGAGGTCGACTACCTGCTCCGCGACTATCCGGGCCTGATCGACGTCGTGGCGCTCACGCCGCTGCAACAGGGTCTGGTGTTCCACGGCAGCTACGACAACTCCGAGAACTACCGCGTGCAACTGGCGCTCGAGGTGGACGGCGACCTCGATCCGGACCGGCTTCGCGACGCAGTCGACACGCTGGTCCGCCGTTACCCGAATCTCGGCGCGGCGTTTCCGGCCACCCGCGACGGCCGCCTCGTGCAGGTGATCCCGGCGCACCGTCCGCCCCACTGGCGCGAAGCTGACGTGTCCTCGGCAGAGCACGAAGCCGAGCGGATCTCCGCCGAGGAGCTGCAGGCGCCGCTGGACCTTGCCCGTCCCCCGCTGCTGCGGGCTGCGCTGTTGAAGCTCGGCGAGGGACGGTCGAGGCTGCTGCTGACCGTGCACCACGTGCTGCTGGACGGCTGGTCGACGCCCATCGTCATCCGCGAACTGCTCGCGCTGGCCGCCGGCGAGGACCTGCCTCCCGCCGCCGACCACCGCGACTACCTGCGCTGGCTGGCGGAACAGGACCACGCGGTGGCGGCCAAGGCGTGGGCGCAGACATTGCGGGATCTCGACGGGCCGACTCTGGTGGCCCCGCCGCGCTCGCGCGCTGTCCGGCCGAAGCAGGTCAGCGTCCGACTGGGGGCAGACGTCTTCGCCGCGCTCCGGGATCGGTTGCGGGGATTGGACCTGACGCTCAACGCCGCGGTGCAGTCGGCGTGGGCGGTCCTGCTCGGCAGGCTCACCGGCAAGGCCGACGTCGTGTTCGGCACTACGGTTTCCGGACGGCCGGCGGAGCTGGAGCACGCGGACCGGATGGTCGGGCTGCTGATCAACACGATCCCGGTCCGGGTCCGGTGTTCGCCGCACGAACCGCTGGCGGCGTTGCCGCGCCAGGTTCAGGACCAGCAGGCGGATCTGCTGGAGCACCAGTATCTCGGCCTCGCCGACATCCAGCGCGCGGCCGGGCACGGGGTGCTGTTCGACACCGCGACCGTCGTCGAGACGTATCCGGACATCGGCGGGCTCGGCCGCGCCGGCGAGCTGGCGGTCACCGGATTCGGCAGGCAGGAGTCGACGCACTACGCGCTCTACCTTTACGTGATTCCCGGGCACGAGCTGACTGTCGAACTCGCCTACCGGCCGGACGTGCTCAGCGCGGACACCGCGGTGGAGGTCGCCGAGAGCTTCCTCAGCCTGCTGACGGCGATCGCTGATCAGCCTTCGCGACCGGCCGGGGCGCTCCGGCTTTTGACCGACGACCGTGCGCAGGAATTGCTCGCCGCGGGACTCGGTGCCGCTGCGGGAGCGCGGCCGTTCGACCCGATCTCGGCGGGCACGGACCGGGTCGCCGTACGCGACGCGGACGGACAGCTCACCTATCGCGAACTCGACGCGGCGGCGAACCGATTGGCGCACTTGCTGATCGAGCACGGCGTCGGTCCGGAAAGGACAGTGGCGGTGGCGATCCCGCCGTCTGCTTCATACCTGACCGCGCTGCTCGCGATCACTCGCGCAGGCGCGGCCGCACTGCCGCTCGACCTCAACCATCCGCTCCACCGCCGACAGTTCATGGTCGAAGACGCCCGCCCGCTGCTGACGCTCGGAACCGCGACGACCCTCGACGGCCTGCCCGGCCCGCATCTCATCCTGCCGAACACCATCGACCAGCCTGACACGCGACCGGTTGAGCGCGCGATGCCGCAGCATCCGGCTTTTCTCTTCTACACCTCAGGTTCGACCGGCACTCCGAAGGCCGTCGTCACCACACGTGCCGCGGTCGCGAACGCCATCGCCGCCTTCGTGCCCGGCTACCGCCTCGACGAGAACGCCCGGATGGCGCACACCACCTCGGCGGCGTTCGACATCTCGGTGGCGGAACTGTTCGTCCCCCTGGCCGCAGGGGCGACTGTGGTGATCCCGGATCCCAGCGTGCCGCGCGCCGGGGCCGGACTCGGCGATTGGCTTCGCGAGGCCGAAATCAGCCACGCTCAGCTGGTGCCGACGGTCCTGGGCACGATCCCGCCCGAATCGGCGGACGGCCTGACCACCGTGATCGTCGGCGGCGAGGCGTGCCCCGGCGAACTGGCGCAGCGATGGAGCGACGGCCGCACGGTGGTCAACGCCTACGGTCCGACCGAGGCGACCATCTGGGCGACCCTGTGGGACTGCGAGCCCGGCTCAGGAACGGCCGTCGCGCCGATCGGCCGGCCGATGCCGGGAGTGCGCGTGCTGGTGCTCGATTCCGCACTGCGCCCGCTCCCGCCGGGGATCACCGGCGAGCTGTACCTGGCCGGAGACTGCCTGGCCCGCGGCTACGGCGGTCGCCCTGCCCTGACTGCTGAACGCTTCACCGCTTGTCCGTACGGTCCACCGGGCGCGCGCATGTACCGGACCGGCGACCTCGCGCACTGGGACTCCGACGGCACGCTGCACTACGACGGGCGTACCGACGGACAGCTGAAGATCAACGGCGTGCGCGTGGAACCGGGCGAGATCGAAGCTGCCCTTCTGACGCATCCGGACGTCGAGCAGGCTGTGGTGTCCACTGTGGACAAGCGGCTGCTCGCTTACGTGGTGCCTGCCGAGGTGATGGGCGTTCGGGAGCATCTCGCTCAGTTGCTGCCCCAATCCGTGGTGCCCGGTGCGGTCATCGGGCTCGACGAGCTGCCCCGGCTGGCCAACGGCAAGATCGACCGCGCCGCGCTGCCCCGCCCGGCCCGCCGCGAGTCTCGCCGCCCGGCCGATGCGCGAGAGGCGACGTTGTGCCAGATCTTCGGCTCGGTGCTCGGCGTGACCGACGTCGGCGCGGACGACGGATTCCTGGACTTGGGCGGGGACAGCATTTCCGCGATCCAGCTGGTGGCACGCGCGCAGGCCGCCGGTCTCGGGTTCACCCTGCGGGAGGTGTTCCGGCACGGAAGTCCGGCCGGGCTTGCCGCCGTAGCACGGGTCCGGGCCGACGTCGAGCTTGGCGGCGGGGAGGTGCCGCTGACGCCGGTGATGCACTGGCTGGCCGAGACCGGCGGCGATATCGACCGGTTCAGTCAGTCGGCGTTCGTGCACACTCCCGCCGGGCTGACCGAGGATCGGCTGGCGGGTGCGCTGGAGCAGGTCCTCGCGCGGCACGAGATGCTGCGGATGCGGTGGGTGCCGGGTGTTCCCGACAGCCAGGCTGGAGGTTGGCTTGGCGGTGCACCGGGTGCCGGGGAGAGCGCGCGAGGGCGGGGAAGGGATGCCATCGCACCGAGCACTGGAGACAGCCACCCGTCAGCCGACACCAGCGCAGGGCCGAGCATATCCCCCTCGCCCGAACCGGGCACGATCGCCATCGAACCAAGCGCCGGAAACTGTCTTCGCCGCGTCGAGATCACCGGCCCCGACCCCGAAGCGCTCGTCCAGTCCGAAGCCGCGGCAGCGGGAGCATCCCTCGCGCCCGAGCGAGGCGTGATCGTCCGCGCGGTCTGGTTCGACGCCGGACCCGCTCGCCGGGGCCGCCTGTTGCTGATCGTGCACCACCTGGCCGTCGACATCGTCTCCTGGCCCATCCTCCTGTCCGATCTCGCCGCCGCCTGCGAGGACCCCGGCACCCCGTTGCCGGCGGTACCCACGTCCTTCCGCGCTTGGGCGACCCGGCTGAACGAGGAAGCCCGGTCCGCGCGTCGGCTGGCGGAGCTGCCGTACTGGAACTCGGTCATTACCGACACCGGCCCCGCCATCACCACGGGGAGCCTGAACAGCGAACGAGACACTTTCGGCACAGCCACCCACCACACCGTCTCGCTCCCAGCGGACACCACCCACGCCGTACTCGGTCCGGTGTGTGCGGCCTTCCATGCTTCGGCGGAAGACGTCCTGCTCACCGCACTCGCGATCGCGGTCGCCGATTGGCGTGAGCGCAACAGCCTGCCCCGCAAGGCGTTCCGGGTCGACGTCGAGGGACACGGACGCGCGGACCTCGACGACGCGATCGACCTGACCCGCACGGTCGGCTGGTTCACCAGCATGCGTCCGGTCCGCCTCGACCCCGGCCCGCTCCGGTGGGACGACCTCTGGTCCGGCGGCCCGGACGCGGGCGCGTGCCTGCGGCGGGTCAAGGAGCAGGTCCGCTCCGCACCAGGGCAGGGCCTCGGCTACGGGCTGCTGCGCTACCTCAACCCGGACGCCGCGGCCACGCTCGCCGCCGCCCCCGCAGCCCAGATCGCGTTCAACTACCTCGGCCGGTTCACCCCGTCCGCCGAGGCCGACTGGGCCCCGGTGACCGACTACGGCGCGCTCACCGCCGAGGTGATCACCGGCGGCTCCGGCAACCGGCAGCCGCTGGGGCATCCGCTGCTCGTCGACGCCCACGTGACCGAAGGCCCGGACGGTCCCGTCCTCGGCGCCACCTGGACCTGCGCCCCGGCGCTGCTGTCCGAAGCGGACCTCGTAGACCTCGCGGAGAGCTGGACCCGCGCGGTGACCGCGCTCGCCGACCACGCCCGGATTCCCGGCGCCGGCGGGCACACGCCTTCGGACTTCCCGCTGACACCGCTCCGGCAGTCCGATGTGGACCGAATCGCGACGGAGTACCCCGGGTACGCCGACATCCTTCCGCTCACGCCTTTGCAACGCGGATTCGTGTTCCACGCCAACCTCGACGGAGCCGGCACCGATCTCTATCGCATGCAGCTCAGCCTCGATCTCACCGGAGAGGTGGATGCTTCGCGGCTGCGGGCGGCGCTGGTCTCGGTGCTGGAGCGACACCCGCACCTGCGCGCGGCGTTCCCGACAGTCAGTTCCGGCGAGCCGGTCGCGGTGATTCCGGCGCTGACGGAGCCGGAGTGGACCGATGTGCGCGGCAACGGCGAAGTGGAAGCGCTCGTCGAGACGGAGGCGGCCCGGCCGTTCGACCTGGCCAAGCCGCCGCTGCTGCGGGCGCTGCTGGTGCGGATGCCCGGCGGACAGAACCGGCTGGTGCTCACCTATCACCACGTCCTGCTGGACGGGTGGTCGATTCCGCTGCTGCTGGACGAGATTCGCCGTGGGTACGCCGGGGATCACCGGGCGTCCGTGGCGGAGCTGCGCGACTACTTCGACTGGCTCGGCGAACAGGACCGAGAGGCCGCGATTCAGGCGTGGCGGTCTTCGCTGGACGGCCTCCCCGGTCCGACGCTGATCGCGGACCGGCGCGCGACCGCTGATCCGGTCGAGATCACGACGTCACTGTCCACTGAGGACTACGCCAGGTTGTCGGCACGGCTGCGGCAGCTCGGCGTCACGCTCAACACGGCCGTCCAGGCTGCTTGGGCGATTCTGCTCGGCGAGCACACCGGCCGCGCGGACGTCGTGTTCGGCACCACCGTGTCCGGGCGTCCGCCGGAGCTGCCGGCGGCGAACGAGCTGATCGGCCTGCTGATCAACACGCTCCCGGTGCGCGTACGGCTGGTCGCGGACGAGCCGCTCGCCGAGTTCTTGCGGCGGCTCCAGCGGGAACAGACAGAGCTGTTCGAGCATCAGTACCTCGACCTCGCGGAGATCCAGCGTCTTGCCGGGCACGGCGAGCTGTTCGACACGGCCACCGTTGTCGAGAACTACGCTGGCGCCAAGGAACTGCTCGGCGGCGACGGTCTGTTCGCCGGAATCAGCGGCCGGGAATCGACGCATTACCCGCTCGACCTCACCGTCCGCCCCGGCGCGGAACTCGGGATTCGGCTGGCGTACCGGCCTGACGTCGTCAGCCCGGCGACGGCGACTGAGCTGGCCTCGCGCTTCCGCCAGATCCTCCTGACCGTCGCGGCCGAACCCGGCCGGATCCTGCGGCCGACGCCGACCGTCGCGGAGTGGTTCAGCCGGATCGCCGCACGCTACGCCGACCGGCCCGCGGTCTCCGATGCGCGGATTTCCTACACCTACGCGGAATTCGACGCGGCGGCCAACCGGCTCGCGCATCTCCTGATCGCCCACGGCGCGGGCCCGGAGCGGATCGTCGCCGTCGCGGTACCGCGCGGAGCCGACCACGCGCTCGCGATCCTGGCGGTGCTCAAGTCCGGGGCGGCGGTGCTGCCGGTGGACACCGGTTATCCGGCCGAGCGGATCCGGTTCATGCTCGCCGACGCCCAGCCGGTGCTGACGCTGACGCACGAGGAACTGGACACACCACACCTCAATCTCGCCGATTCCCGCACCGCCCTTGCCGCGCGACCAGACACAGTGCCGAAGACCGAGGTCGGGCCGCTCAACCCCGCGTTCGTGCTCTACACCTCCGGTTCGACCGGGACCCCGAAGGCGGTCTCCGTCCCGCACGCGGCGGTCGTGAGCATGGCTGCCGCGCAGATCGACGGGTTCGCCGTCGACGCGACCGCCACCGTCTCGCAGTTGTCGTCGCCGAGCTTCGACGCGGCGATTTCCGAACTGTGCACGGGGTTGCTGTCGGGTGCGCATCTGGTGTTGCCGGGACCCGACGTCATCCTGGAAGGACCTTCGCTAGCTGAATGGATCACCGAACACGAGGTCACGCACGTGCAGCTCGCCCCGGCGGTGCTGGCGACCGTCCCGGCGGAGAGCCTGCCTCAGGTGCGCACCCTCGTGGTCGGCGGCGAAGCCTGTCCGGACACGCTGATCGAGACGTGGGCGCGCGGCCGAAGGATGGTGAACACCTACGGCCCGGCCGAAGCCGCCGACACCGTGACGTTGTGGCCCTGCTCCCCCGGTTCCGGCCGCGCCGTCGCGCCGATCGGCCGCCCGATCCGGGACACCGAGGTGTTCGTGCTGGACTCGCGGCTCGCTCCGGCGGCGCGGGGAACGGTCGGCGAGATCTACGTCTCCGGCCCCGGTCTCACCCGGGGCTATCTGGGCCGGCCGGGGCTGACGGCGGAGCGGTTCACCGCCTGCCCGTTCGGCCCGCCCGGCGCGCGGATGTATCGCACCGGCGACCTGGGCCGCTGGGACGCGGACGGTCTCCTGCACTACGAGGGGCGGGTCGACGACCAGGTCAAGGTCAACGGGATCCGGGTCGAGCTGGGCGAGGTCGAGGCTGCCTTGACCGCTCATCCCGACGTCGGGCAGGCCGTGGTCGTTCCGGACGACGGACGGCTGGTCGGCTACCTCGTGCCCGCGCCCGAAGCGGCGGTCGATCCCGCCGCGGTGCGGGCCGGGCTCACGGCGCGGCTGCCGGTCCATCTCGTGCCGGCGGCGCTGCTGGTGATGGCACAGATTCCGCGTACGGCCAATGGGAAAATCGACCGTGCGGCCCTGCCTCGGCCGCGGACTTCCCAGCAGTCTCCGGTGGCAGCGGGCCGGGCTCCGCGCACCCCGCACGAGCGCATGCTCTGCGAGGTTTTCGCCGACACGCTCGACCGGCCGTCGGTCGGCGTCGACGAGGATTTCCTCGCGCTGGGCGGGCATTCGCTGCTGGCGATGCGGGCGGTCTCCCGGATCCGGGACCTGCTCGGCGTTGAACTGGCCGTACGCGAACTGTTCGATCACCCGACCGCGGCCGGGCTCGCCGCGCGCGTGGAGCAGGCCCGGCCCGCGTTGGCAGGATCGCTGGAGCGTCGGGAGCTTCCGGACCGGATTCCGTTGTCGCATAGTCAGTTCCGGTTCTGGGCGCGGGATCAGCTGCACGGTCCGACGGCCACGACGGTGCTTCCGCTCGCGCTGCGGCTGCCGGAGCTGGACGAGGCGGCGCTGACCGCCGCGCTGACCGATCTCGTCGCACGGCACGAATCGCTGCGGACGGTCTACGACGTGCACGAAGGCCAGCCGTACCAACGTATCCTGCCCCCATCACCGCCTGACCTGCGTCGGCTGACCGCTGTCGACCTGGATCGGGTGCTGTCCGAGGCAGCTTCCGAACCCTTCGACCTGACGCGCGAGCCGCCGCTGCACGCTTATCTGGTCACCGGTGCGGAGCAGCTTCTGCTGCTGGTGCTCCCCCATGTCGCCGCGGACGGCTGGTCGCTGGACGTGCTTTCCCGCGACTTCCGCCAGGCCTACTCCGCTCGCCGCGCCGGGGTCTCGCCCGCCTGGCCGCCGCTTCCGGTCCGTTATGCGGATTACGCGGTGTGGCAGCGTGATCTGCGCGTCGACGAGCAGCTCGCTCACTGGCGATCCGCGCTCGCCGGGCTCCCCTCGGAAATCCCGCTGCCCGCCGACCGGCCGAGACCGTCCATCAGGACCGGACGAGGCGGGACCGTGCTCGGCCGCTTCGACGCCGGGCTGCGCGACGGCCTGACCGCGGTGGCCCGGGAGTGCGGAGCGAGCCTGTTCATGGTGCTGCACGCCGGTCTGGCCGCCCTCCTCACCGGCCTCAGCGGTGCCACTGACCTGCCGCTGGGGACGCCGATCGCCGGCCGTCCCCGCCCTGAACTGGACGATCTTGTCGGGTGTTTCGCCGACTGTCTGGTGCTGCGCACGGATACCGCCGGAGACCCGTCGTTCCAGGAGCTGGTGGCACGGGTGCGCGAGGTGGACCTGACCGCGTACGCCAACCAGGACGTGCCGTTCGACCACCTGGTGGCGGAACTGGGCGCGCGGACGCCCGACCGGCACCCGCTGTTCCAGGTGCAGCTGGCTCTTCAGGACCTGCCAGTCGGCGCGAACCGGGGTGACGAGCGTCCGGTCGCCATCGGCACGGACTCCCACGATCACGACCTGTACCTGGAATTCCAGGAGGCCCGGACGAACGAGCTGGACGCCTATCTGCACTACTCCAGCGATCTGTTCGACCGCGCCACCGCCGCCGGACTGCTCGACCAGCTGCGGGCGCTGCTCACCGCGGCCGTCGATGCTCCTGACGCGCCGCTGTCCCGGCTGGGGTTGTCATGACGCATCTCTGCATGGTGAATCTGCCGTCGTACGGACATGTGCTGCCGAGCCTGGAGGTGATCCGGGAACTCGTCGCGCGCGGGCATCGGGTGAGCTATGCCAACGACCCCGCTTTCGCCGACGTGATCACCGCTGCCGGCGCGGACTTCGTGCCCTACCGGTCGACGCTCTTGTCCTATTTGGACGGCCGGGCGGAGTGGCCTTCCGACGAGATCGCGCACCGGGACCTGTTCCTCGACGACGCTATTGCGATGACCCCGCAGCTGCGGACGGCGTTCGAGCGGGACCGACCGGATCTGGTCCTGTACGACCAGGGCGTCGGCGCGGTGCGGGTGCTGGCCGAACAGTGGCGGGTGCCGCACGTGATGTTCTCGCCGAACTCGGTCCCGGACCGCAGCGACGAGGAACTCTTCCGCGAATTCGAGGAACGACGGCGTGATCCGCGCTACTCCGTCCACTACGGACGGTGGGCGGAGTGGTTGCGCGGCAACGGAATCCCCTCTGGCTATCTGGGCCGTCCGACCCGGGAACTGGCGCTGATCCCGCGAGTGCTGCAGCCGAATCCCGAGCGGGTGGATGCTCGGCGGACCACCTTCGTCGGCCCCTGTTTCGGTTCCCGCTCGGATCCGGGGTGGCGGCCTCCCGCCGGGGCGGAACGGGTGCTGCTGGTGTCGCTGGGGTCGACGTTCACCAGCAAGCCCGGCTTTTACCGGGAATGCGTCGCGGCATTCGGCGATCTTCCGGGGTGGCACGTGGTGCTCCAGATCGGCAAGCACGTCGATCCGGCCGCGCTCGGAGAGTTGCCGGGGACGGTCGAGGTGCGGGATTGGGTTCCGCAGCCGGCGGTGCTGGAGAAGGCTTCCGCGTTCGTGACCCATGGCGGGATGGGCGGGTGCGTGGAGGGGTTGTTCCACGGCGTGCCGATGATCGCGGTGCCGCAGGATCCGCATACCGACCAGCCGGACAATGCCGACGCTCTGGTGCGACTCGGGGTCGGGCGCCGGATCGATCCTGGCCACGTGACCGCGGAGGTGCTGCGGGAGAGTGTGCTGGAGCTGGCCGGGTCGCCGGAGGTCGCGGCTCGGTTGGCGGAGGTTCGCCAGGAGCTGATGGCGGAGGGCGGGACCGGGCGGGCTGCTGATCTGATCGAGGCGGAGCTGGCGGGGTGACAGGTTCCGCGAATTCTCCCCGAGCGGACTTTGTCCACATTGGACCTGCTGAGGCCGGGCATCACTCGGCCGCCCAGCCGGGCCGGACGAGGCCGGTTTCGTAGGCGAGCACGACCAGCCCCGCCCGGTCCCGCACCGCGAGTTTGCCCATGATGCGCGAGACGTGGGTCTTCGCGGTCAGCGGGCTGGCCCGCAGCCGGGCCGCGATGTCCGCATTGGACAGTCCCGTTCCGGCCAGCGCGAGGACCTGCCGTTCCCGCCCGGTCAACGCGGCGAGCGCCGCGGCGGCCGACGGGACCGGCTTCGTGCGGGCGGCGTATTCCGTGATCAGCCGACGCGTGACGCCGGGGGCGAGCAGGGCGTCGCCGGCCGCGGCGGCCCGCACGCCGCGCACGAGTTCGTCCGGTTCGCTGTTCTTCACCAGGAATCCGGCCGCACCTCGGCGGAGTGCCTCGAAGACGTATTCGTCCAGGTCGAAGGTGGTGAGCATGACCACGCGGGTCCCGCCGCACCGCGGGTCCGAGGCGATCTGCCCGGTCGCGGCCAGTCCGTCGAGGCCGGGCATGCGGATGTCCATCAGGACGACGTCGGGCCGCAGTTCCCGCACGAGGTTCAGCGCGGTCTCGCCGTCGTCGGCTTCGCCTGCCACCACGAGGTCCGGGCAGGTCTCCAGCAGCACCCGGATGCCCGCCCGCACCAGCGCCTGGTCGTCGGCGAGGACGACGCGGGCCGGAGCCGGGCCGGTCACCGGGCGCCGCCGATCGGCAAAACCGCGGCCACCCGATACCCGCCGCCGGGAACCCGGCCCGTCGTCAGCGCGCCGCCGAACGCCACCGCGCGTTCCCGCATCCCCGGCAGGCCGTTGCCGCCTCCCGGCGCCGCGCGGCGAGGACGGCCGCCGCCGTCGTCGGTCACGGTGAGTTCCAGCCGGTCGTCGGCGCAGGTCAGGCTGAGTCCGACGGTCGCGCCTGAACCGGCGTGCCGGATCGCGTTCGTGACTGCTTCCTGGGCGATCCGGTACGCGGCCTGGTCCACCGGAGCGGGCAAGGCCGGCAGCGCGTCCTCGATCTCGGTCGCGACGCGCAGGCCCGCCGCTCGAGCGCCGTCCAGCAGTTCGGCCAGGTCGCCGGGCTGGGAAAGCCGGGGGCTCGGGCGGTAGGGGACGTCGCCGGAGTCGGGCGCACGGAGCGCGTCCAGCACCGCGCGCACCTCTCCGAGGGCGGAGTTGCCCGCGTCCTTGATCGCCGTCAGCGCCTGTTCGACGGCTGGCGGATCGCGCGGAAGCAGCGCGAGCCCGGCATTGGCCTGGACGGTGATCAAGGCCAACCGGTGGCCGAGCACGTCGTGGAGATCCCGCGCGATTCGCAGCCGTTCGTCCCCGGCGCGACGCAATGCCTGTTCCCGTTGGGTGCGGGCCTCACCGGCCAGCTCCGCCTCGCGGGCTTTTCGTGCCTGCCGACGCACCCGGACGAGTTCCGCGGCCACGGCCAGCACGAGAAACCACGCGGCCAACCCGACTGCCGCGGCCGTGCTCGGAGCGTCCCAGCCGGGCACCGGGACAGTGACGGCCAGTGCATACCCGCTGGCGAGCACCGCATAAGCGACCGGGCGGCTGCCGAACACCACTGCGGCGGCGAAAGTGCCGACCAGCGGCAGGAACACCGGTGCGGGCACCACGCCCAAGAGCAGATCCGCGACGTACATGGCGAAGCCGGTCAGCAACGCGAGCGTCGGGCGGGTCCGCCACCACGCCACGGCCGCGCCAGCCAAGGCAGCGGTCGCATTCCCCGCCCACGAGCCGCCGTGGGAGGCGACCACCGCGGCCGCAACGGAGACGACGGCGAGAGCCAACGCCAGCACGGCATTCCCGCCGCCCGGCAGGCGGTGGGACGCGGTGGCGGCCCGGCTCAATCTCACCTGGTCATCGTCCGCGTCTCGCGGCGGCAGCGCGTCCGTCCGGAAGCGCATTTCCCGCTACGCCCCCGGACGTACTCCCGTGGGAGCAGACCGGGATACGCCTGCGAAGCGACGCGGGACGGGCGTCGATCGCCGCATGATCCCCGTCATGACCACGCTTCCACCCAAGCTCGGGCGGACGGTCGACGCACCGCCCGATCCGCTGACCATCGCCCCACCCCGCAAGGAGCAATTCATGCCCGCTACCATCGAATTCCGCGTCCGCACCGGCGTGCTGGCCGCAGTGTCCTATGTGGTCTTCTTCGTCCTGTCCCTCGTTCTCCCCGGCCTGCTCGGGCAGAACCGAGGCGCGTCGATCGTCACCCCGTACTCGACGAACTCCGAAGTAGCGGCCTACCTCGCTGCCACCAGCCACGGCGGGCCGCCGATCGCCGCCTTCTGCCAAGCCCTCAGCGGACTCGCCCTGCTGGTCTTCGCAGGTTGGTCAGCCAGCTACCTGCACCGCCTCGACGCCCACGCCGCACTCGCGCGCTCCGCCGGTATCGCAGCGGCAGTGTTCCTCCTGCTCTCGGCCAGCGCCCAATGGATCCTCTCCCTGCCCGGAATCGCCGACAACCTCGCCGTCTACCGGGCCGTCACGGACCTGAGCTTCACCACGGGCGCGGCCGTCCAGGTCGCCACCACCGGGCTCCTCACCGCCGCGGTCTCGGCCGGTGCGCGAGACCGCCTCCCCAAGTGGCTCGCCTGGTTCGGCCTCGGCGTCGCCGCGCTGTCCGTCCTGTCCCTGCTTTCGGTGCTGGCCAAGGGGTTCTCCCCCTTCCTGCCGATCGGCCGCTACCTCGGCATGGCCTGGTTCCTCGGGCTCGCCGCGCTCCTGCCGCGGCGAGCAGGCCGGCGAGCGCGGGCCGCTACCCCGTGAACCGGTAGCCGACGCCGCGGACCGTCTCGATCAAGGTCTGCTCCCGCAGCTTGCGCCGGAGCTGACGGACCACGACCTCCAGGACGTTCGAGTCCGGATCGGCCATCCGGTCCCACGCGTGCTCGATCAGCTCCCGGCGCGGCACCGGCGCGCCCGCCGCGGCCATCAGGCGTTCGAGGACCAGGAATTCCTTCGGGGCCAGGGTGAGCAGCACGCCCGCGCGGCGCACCTCGCGCGTGCCGGCGTCGAGTTCCACGTCGCCGCGGCGCAGGACGGCCGGGCGGGTCCGCGGCGCGGGGCTCAGCCGGCACAGGCTGCGGACGCGCGCGACCAGTTCGGCCATCTCGAACGGTTTGACCAGGTAGTCGCCGCCGAGTTGCAGGCCCTCGACCCGGTCGGCGGTGCTGTCGCGCGCGGTCAGGAACAGCACCGGCACCGGCCAGCCGGACCGGCGACGGTGCTGCACGTAGCCGAGCGAGTCGCCGGAGGGGAGCATCCGGTCGAAGACCACGCAGTCGTAGGCGTTGACGAAGAGCGCTTCGTCGGCGACCGGCAGATCGCCCACCGCGTCCACGGCGAATCCGGCACTGCGCAACGAAACGTCGAGAGCTATCCGCAAGTTGTCATCGTCTTCGACCACCAGCACCCGCACGAAACCCAGGTTAGCGGGCCACCGCCGCCTCGATGTCGGCGATGCTCAGGCTCCGCAGCTCCTCGAGCGTCGGCACCCGGCCGAGCAGCCGCAACCGCTGGGACTGCGACTTCCGCACGCCCTCGAACAACCGGCGCGCGTCGCGGGCGTTGCCGAAGTTCTCGTCGCCGGAGATCCGCGCGAAATGGTCCACGAGCACCGGTTCCGCGGCCGCGTCGAGTTCGTAGTCCTGGCCGGAGACCATCCGGCCGATGATGCCGAGCAGTTCGCCGGGGGTGTAGTTCTCGAACTCGATCGTCTTGCCGAACCGCGACGCGAGCCCGGGGTTGGCGGACAGGAACCCGGCCATCTCCTTGGTGTACCCGGCCGCGATCACGGCCACCTCGTCCCGGTGGTCCTCCATCATCTTGACCAGGGTGTCGATCGCCTCCTGCCCGAAATCGCCGCCCGCCGAACCCGCCCGCGACAGCGTGTAGGCCTCGTCGATGAACAGCACCCCGCCCTTGGCCTCCTCGAAGATCAGCGCCGTCTTCTCCGCGGTGTGGCCGATGTACTGGCCCACCAGATCGCGTCGCGACACCTCCCGGAACTGGCCGTGCGGCAGCACCCCCAGTGCTTGCAGCAGCCGCCCGTACAGCCGGGCCACGGTCGTTTTCCCGGTGCCGGGCGCGCCGGCGAAGATCAGGTGGTGGCTCGCGCCGCCGACCGGCAGGCCCGCGTTCCGCCGCCATTCGTTGACCTTCAGTTCGTCCACCAGCGAGCGCACTTCGGCCTTGACGCGAGGGAGGCCGACCATCGTGTCGAGTTCGGTCAGCAGTTCGTCCGGCGCCCCGCCCCCGGATCCGGCCGGTCCGGTGGCCTCGACTACGACCGGGTTCGCGCCGCTGTCGACGGAAATGCCCGGCTCCGCGGTGTTTTCCGCCCGGCACTCTTCGATGCTGCCGCCGCAGCCCGCCGCGAACGCGATGCCGACGCCGCGCGAGTCCCGGACGGTGCACTGCCGCAGCACCGGCGCGCTGTGCTGGGCCACGGCGATCCCGTCCGAGCCGGTCCGCGAAATGACGCAGTTTTCCAACACCGGGCGGCTGTATTGGTAGACATACACCCCGCGCAGTCCGCAATCGGTCACGGTGCAGCCGCGCAACACGGGCGCGGCCCCCATGCCGATGACGACGCCGTCGCCGGTCACCTCCTCGATGACGGTGTCCACCAGCCGTCCCGGGCTGCCTTCGATCACCACGCCCTGCTCGACAGCTTTCAGCGAGCAGCCCGTCAGCTCGAACGCCGCCATGCCCTCGATCCGCACCGCGGGCCCGCGCCCGCCGGTGATCAGGCAGCGGCGCACGACCAGCTCGACGTTTTCCGCGGACAGCGCGGCCGACTCGCCGCCGTGCAGCTCGATCCCTTGCAGCGTCAGGGATCCGCCGACCGCGTGCAGCACCGGATGATCCGCTCCGGCGCCGTCCACGATCACCTGCGCCCCTGCCTCCGCCGTCAGCGTCACGTGCAGGCCGGACAGGGCGAGCACTTCGCGGTACCGGCCCTCGGCGACCGTGATCTCGGCGTGGTCCGGAGCGACGGAGAGCGCGTCGCCGATCGTCGGGTACGCGCCGGGCCGGTCGGCGACCAGGAGGCGTCGTGCGTTCGGGGTCGTCATCAGCCCGCCTCGGCCATCAGCCAGCCCCGGCCGGCGGCCTTCGCCCCCGCCTGGAACCGGCTGCGCGCGCCGAGCCGGTTCATGATGTCGGCGACCATCCGCCGGACCGTGCGCACCGAGATGTCCAGCCGGGCCGCGGCGGATTCGTCGGTGCTGCCGGAACACAGCAGCGTCAGCAGATCGCGCTCCCGGCGGGTGAGCCCCGCGGTGCCCTCGCGGTCGTCGAGACCGGTCGGGATCAGCGGCACGGCCTCGGGCCAGATCCGGTCGAACAACCCGGCCGTCGCGGCGACGACGCCGGGCAGCCGGAACACCGCCGCCGAGGAACTCCCGGCCCGGTCGTCCGGCAGCACCGCGGCCGAACGGTCGACGACCACCGCGTCCATCGGCACGTCGGCCACGGTCCGCACGTCCGCGCCGGCGAGCGCGAGGCCGCCGAGCGCACCGGACAGCCGGACCGAATCGGGGCACAGCACGCGGTAGCGGACGCCGGGCCGCAGCGTGGCCTGGCCCAGCCGGCGCACCGCGTCCGCCGGTCCCGGCCCGGCGGTGGCGCACATGATCAGCACCTCGCTCGCGGCGGACGCCAGCAGCCCGTCGATCCCGGCCGGACGCGGCGCGGATCCGCCGCCCGCGACCAGGCTGAGCTTCGCGCCCGGGCCAGGCTGCCGTTCCCGCAGCACCTTCCGCTGCGCGGCAACGAGTTCCGGCCCCGGTTCCCAGCCGAGCTCGCGGGCCAGCAGCTTCCGCGCGTGCTCGAACGCGGCGAGCGCCTCGGCCGGACGCCCGGCTTGCTGCAGCGCCAGCACGAGCCGCGCCCAGCTGCTTTCGCGCAGCGGGTCGTGGTCGGCGACCTCGCGCAGCAGCGTGATCGCGTCCGTCGCGCGGTCCGACGCGAGGTACGCCTCGGCGAGCAGGGAGCGAAGCTCGGCGCGCCGTTCCTCCCACTTCGCCGCGGCCGCCCGCGCACCGTCGAACTCGAGCCCCTCGAACGGCTCGCCCTGCCAGTGCTCCAAGGCGGCGGACAGCCGCTCGGCCGCGGTGTCGTACTTCGCGTCGGCCAGCGCCGCGCGGCCGGATTCGGCCAGCGTTTCGACCAGCTCGGTGTCCAGTTCGCCCGGCAGCACCTTGATCCGGTAGCCGCCCGGACGGCTTTCCAGCCGCTCCCCCACGCTTTGGCGCAGCTGCCACACGTAGCTGCGCAGGTTGCGCAGCGCGGAGGCGGGCGCGGCCTGTTCATGCCAGATTCCGCCGATCAGCTGATCGACTCGGACCCAGGCGTTAGCGTGCAGGAGCAACAACGCCAGGAGCGCGCCCGGTTTCGTCGCCCTCAGCTCGATGCGGGTGCCGCTCGACGGGCGCGCCTCGAGCGGACCGAGTAGTTGAAACTGCATGCGCTAACTTTCCATCGGGACACCTGAGGTTTGGATGACAACGGTGATGGTCGTCGAGGACGACGAGAACATGCGGGTCGCGGTCGCCGCGCAGCTGAGCGCGGCCGGGCTCGGCGTGCACGTCTGCGGTGACCTCGCCGAAGCCGGAAGAGCGCTCGGCTCGCACCCCTACGACTGCGCGGTGTTCGACCGGATGCTGCCCGACGGCGATTCCCTCGGCTACGTCGACGCACTGCGCCGCCAGGGCTGGCACACGCCCGTGCTGTTCCTCACCGCACGCGATTCGCCCGCCGACCGCGTCGCCGGGTTCGAACACGGCGCGGACGACTACCTGGTCAAGCCGTTCGCGATGGCCGAGCTGACCCAGCGGGTGCTGAACCTGTGCCGGCGCAGCGGCTCCGACCGGCCCTCGGTGCTCCGCCACGACGACCTCGTGATGGACTGCGCGCGGCGCGAAGTCCGCAGGGCCGACGTGCTGCTCACCCTGTCCAACAAGGAGTTCGCCGTGCTGGAGTACCTGCTCGTCCGGTCCGGGCAGGCGGTGAGCCGGGCCGAACTGCTCGAACACTGCTGGGCCGCGGCTCCCGAGGAAATGGGAGACAAGTCCAATCCGGTCGACGCGGTGGTGAAGCGGCTGCGGCGCAAGCTGCGGGAACCGGAACTGATCCACGCCGTGCGCGGTCTCGGCTACCGGTTCGGCGCTCAGTGAACGGCTCCGCCGCCGACCGGCTGCGCCGGCTGCGCTGGGTCTTGACCGCACTGTTCACCACGATGAACGCGATCGGGCTGATCGTGCTCGCCTGGATCGTGGTCAACGAGGACGCCGACCGCGGGACCGCCGCGGTCACCGCGAGCCTCGACCGCGTCACGTCGTCGGTCAGCAGGCTCGTCGGCTACGACGGCGGCGTGGTCAGCTTCGCGCTCGTCAACAGCGACCTGCTGAACGCCGACTGCCCCCAGTTCGCGATCCTGCCCGGCGGCGCGCAGACCTTCCGGCCGCATCTGTCCGGCCGCTCCTGCGTGCCGATGGACACCGGCGTGCTCAACGGCCTCGCCGCGGACGCGATCCACACCGGCGGCCTGGTCGAGGGCCGCCAGCAAAGCACCGACGGCCGGTCGGTGCTGGTGCGCGCGCAGCCGCTGCTGAACCCGTCCGGGAAGTACCTCGGGGCGGTCGTCGCGGTCGCCGACCTGAGCGACACCCAGTCCGCGCACACGCGGTTCGTGCTGCTGGTGGTCGGCGGCTGCGTCTTGCTGATCGCCGTGCTGGGCTTCGCCGGGCACCTGCTGTCCGGCCGGTCGATCCGGCCCGCGGCGGCGGCGTTGCAGGAACAGGAAGTGCTGCTCGCCGAGACCGCGCACGACCTGCGCAGCCCGGTCGCCGCCCTGCGCGCGCTGGCCGAAACCGCCCAGGCGAACCCGGATCAGCGGGCCGCGCTGCTGCCGAGGACCGTGCAACTGGCGTCGGACATGGGCAGCATCATCGACAGCCTGCTGGTCCGCGCCCGGCTCGCGGCCGGTGTCGAACAGCTGAACCTGCAACCGGTGTGGCTCGATCAGCTGGTCACCGACATCGCCGAGAGCGCGCACACCGGAGGCGCGCAGGTCACCGTGACCGCGGCCCCGACGAAGGTGAACGCCGACCCGACGCTGATCCGCCGCGCGGTCGGAAACCTGCTGGACAACGCCGTCCGCTACGGCAGGCAGCCGGGGGCCGAAGCGATCGTGCACATCACCGTTTACGGCGGGACGGTCACGGTGGCCGACCACGGGCCTGGCATCGACCCGTCGACGGCCGCGGACGCCTTCGACCGGTTCAGCAGCACTGGCGGGTCGTCGGGGCTGGGGCTGTCGATTGTGCGGTGGGTAGCGCAGGCGCATGGCGGCGTGTTGTCGGTGTACAACGCGGATGAGGGCGGAGCGATCTTCGAGCTGCGCTTTCCGCAGGCGGCGTGACGGCCGGAACGAAAGCTCCGGCCGCCGCGCCTCAGCGCTAATCCGTGGTATTGATCAGCTCCACGGTGCCGCTCCCTGACTCACCGAACCGGTTGGGCCGCGCCACGAATCCGTCCTGCGCGCCGTTGGACCGGCCGCGAAGCGCGACGGTTACTCCGTCGTTCGCGGTGGAACGGCGGCGTCCGTTGGCTGAGTGGCCATCCGTGTTCTCCGCGCTGCCGGGCCGCAGAGTCCCGGCGGCTCCGGCGCTCATGCCGTGCGGCGTCATCGGCGGCATCATGCCGCCCGCACCGCCCCGGGCCGAACCGGTCGCCGTCCCCTCGGGTTCAACGCTGCTTCGTTTCGCCGCTGTCGAACGCATCGCGGGCATTGCGCCCAGCCCAGCGCCGGCGGCACCGAGCGCACCGAAGGGCAGCCCCGACGCCACCGGCGCGGAACCGGCCGGGGAAGGCATTCCGCCAATCCCGCCGATCGCGCCGCCCAGGTCGCCCGGCGAGAGCGATCCCGGACCCAGCCCGGCGAGCGCAAGTCCTTGTCCCGACGTCCAATCCTTCGGGTCCAGGCTCAGCCCGTGCCCGGTGCCGCCGAGGGCGCCCGGCAGGCTGCCGGTCAGCTTCGACAGGTCCGGCGAGCTGCCTGAGCCGCTGCCGATTCCCGCCGCCTGAGCCAGGCTTTGCACCTCGGTCAGGAAATTCACCGCCGCGTCCGCCGTCTTCACCGCGTCCGCCGAAGAAATGTTGAAGTTGGGGATCAGGTCCGCCGGGTTCGTCACGCCCGCCGCCCCGCACACGGCCAGCATCGCGCCGTCGTACTGCGCGCCGAGCTCGTTCATCACCGTCGCCGAGCTTTGCCAGGCCTGCAAAGCCAATTCCCAGGTGAGCGGGTTCATCCGGGTCGCCGCGTATTCGGCGTAGAAGCCTTCGACCAGGCCTTGCGTCACCGGCAGGGTGTCCGCGAGCGCGTTCAGGTGGGTCGAGACCTGCGACGCGCCGATGCGATCGCCCCACGTCGTCAGGTCGGCGATCGACCTGCCGACCTTGGCCTCGAAGGAATCCGCGGCCTTGTCCTGCCAGCCGGCCAAGGTCACGGTGCCCGCGTTGCGCCGCAGTTCGGCGGCGGCGGTCTGGCTCCAGGCATGGACCTCCGACCACATCGTCGCCGCGGAGCGCAGCGTCGGGATGTGCGCCTGTTCGGCGTCGATCATCGCCTTGTGGAAATCGGGAAGCAGCACGTTGTAGGGAATCACCGGTCAACTCCTCTTCAGACGGATTCCGGGGCGGACGGATGTTCGGGCGAGGCACCGCCGGCGCCGGTGCCAGTGCCAGTGCCAGTGCCAGTACCGGTACCGGTGTCAGTGCCGGTCCCGGTGCTCGGCGTTTTCCCGGCGCCGGAGAACTGCTTCAGCACGCCGATTCCCTTGTCGGCCACCTTCATCGTGGACGTCGCCAGGTCGATGCTGTTGATCAGGTCGGTGGCCTTGTACTGCGCGGCGGCGGCCTTCACCTTCGCCGAAATGGTCGTCATGTCCTCGCTGGTGTTGCCGATGTAGGCGCCGACCACGCCAGTCGCGGCCTTGTCCAGCACGGCCATCAGGATTCCCTCGACCGTGCCCAGCGGGCTGACCGGCTCCCCCAGCCTGGCCAGTGACGCGGGCGGCGCCGGGGCCTTGGTCTGCGCGGAGAACACCGCCATCGCCTCGGGGTCCCCCTTGATGAAGGATGCGTCGGACATCTTTCCCCTCCTCAGGTTCGGTAACTGCGTTCCGGGCCGGCGCTGCCGACCTGCCACAACTCTTCGTCGAGCACCTCGGCGGGCGGCTGCTCGACCGGCGCCGGCGGCTTCTTCGGGGCCTTCGCCGGAGCGGGTTTCTTGCGCTTGCCTCCGGTTTCCCGTCCGGCCAGCACGACGCCGGTCTTGCCGTCGGTCTTGCGCGACCGCACCGCGTTGACCTGCTCCGCCGCGCCGGGCCGGATCCCGCCGGATCCGGAACCTCCCCGCCCTGCCCCGGATTGCGGCGGATACATCGGCGGCATGCCGCTGCTGCCGGTGCTCCCGGTCCCGCCCGCCGTCGCCGTCCCGGCGGGTGCCGCTCCAGCGGAAAGCCCGGCCTGCGCCGCGTTCGGCGAGACGGCCCCGCCGACCCCCGCGCCCGCCCCGGCCGGACCGCCGCCGCCACCGCCGATTCCCGCTCCCGCCCCGCCGCCGACCGAGCCGGCGAGCCCGGGCAGTCCGGAATCCGGTTGCGGGACCGAGGAAAAGTCCGCGGGCTGATACAGATCTGCGGGGTTGAAGGCGCTGCTGACCGGATTCGGCACCTGCGCGGCGTTTCCCCCGGCGCCGCCCGCGTTCTTCGCCAGGTCGAGCAGCTTGCTCGCCACGTCCGCCGCGTTCTTCGCGGTGACCAGCGGCGATTCGGGAGAACTGTCGGCGGGGTCCTTGGCGGGTTCCTTGGTGTCGGGAACGTCTTGCGGGGACGGGGTTTCCTGCGGATTCGCCGACGCGGGATCCCCGCCGCCGTTGTTCGGCGCGGCCGGACCCGGCCCCGGCTGGTCCGAGGTCGACGTCAACCCGACCTTCGGATCGCCCGACAGCTGCCTGCCGGGAGCGGCGAGCAGCTTCGACGTCACCTCCTGGTACAGCGGCGTCAGCGTGTCCAGCCGGTCTGCGACGTCGTTGCGCGCCTGGTCCACGTCCGCTTGCGACGCGTTCGACGGCAGGTTCGCGATTTTGGCGTCCGCGAACCCCCGCGCGTCGTGGATCCCGTTGATCAGCGCGGAGATCGCCGCGGTGATCTGGTCGGTGGTCGTGCTGGTCGTCAGCGGGCCGCCGGATTCGGGCCCGCCGGCCATCTCGTCGGTCCAGGACTGCGCGACCCGCGCCACTTTGAGCGCCTCGGCGTCGAAGGCGGTGCCCGCGAAGTCCTTCCAGGCGTCGCCGAGATCGAGGCGCATCCTGTCCAGATTGGCCGCTTGGTCCGCCAGCCAGGGACGAACCTGGGACCACATCGCCGACGCCGCGCTGAGCAACGGCACGTGCTGGACGCACTCCGCCACGATCATGTCGCGGAGTTCGCCGAGCTGTTTGCTGTGGTAGTCGATCATGCCGGTCGCCCTACCGCTGCTGCCCGGATGTGAGCGAAGGCAGCACCGCGGGCAGGCCGTCGCCGGTCATCTTGCCGAACGCCGTGCGGGTGTAGTCGTCGAAGGCGGCCTTCGCGAGTTCGTCCTTGGCGGCTTGGTCGGTGAAGTGGTAGTTCTGCGCCGCGTTGTGCGCGAAAGTCCCGAGCGCGTTCACCGTCTCCTTGAACTGGGTGATGAACCGGTAGAGCCGGTCGGTGGTCCCGCTGTCCGCGTCCAGCACGCTTTCGTGGCCGTTCAGCATGCTGCCGCAGCCGCCGCTGCCCCGTCCGGCCACCAGCTCGGGAACCGGGACCCGGGCCAGGTTTCCCGCGGTCTCGGCGAACCGCTCCATCGCGGCCGGGATGCCGTCCATTCTGTCCGGTGGTGCCATCGCGCTCTCCTGCTTCCGCTCGTCTGTCCACAGTGGTCTGCCGGCCGGTCAGGCCCGGGGCGGCGACCAGGCCAGCTGCACCAGCCCCTTGTTCCCGCGCCGGTCGACCAGCCAGCCGCGGCCGGGCGGCAGCACCTGCGCGCGCATTCCGCCGAGCAGCGGGCCCTCGTCCCGGTCGCCGGACATCAGCACGCCGGCCGCGCCGACCTCGCGCAGGCGGTTGAGGACCGGTTCGTACAGGCCCTTGCCCGCGCCGCCGGTGCGGCGGGCGAGCACGACGCGCAGGCCGATGTCGCCCGCTTGGGCGGCCAGCGGCAGCAACGGCATGAGCGGGTGGTTCTGGTGCGTGGCCACCATGTCGTAGTCGTCGACGAGCACGAAGATTTCCGCGCCCTGCCACCAGTTCTTCGCCCGCAACTGCTCGGGAGTGACGTCCGGGCCGGGCAGCCGCCGCGACAGCCTGGTGACCACCTCGTTCAGCAGCGAGATGCTGTGCGCGTCGTTGGTGCCGGTGCCCAGCAGGTACTCGTCGGGGATCTCGCCGAGCAGCCCGCGCCGGTGGTCGATCAGCACGATCCGCGCCTGCTCCGGCGTGTACGCGGCGCAGATGCGGCGGGCCACGGTGCGCAGGAACGAGGTCTTGCCGGACTGGGTGTCGGCCAGCACGAAGAAATGCGGATCGTTCGCGAAGTCCAGCCGCAGCGGCGACAGGTCGTGCTCGTGGACGCCGACCGCCAGCCCGGCGTCCGGTCCGGTCAGCTCGTCGGCGACGGGGAGTTCGCTGTAGTCCAGCAGGCCGGGCAGCAGCCGGACCGGCGGCGCCGCGGCTCCAGGCCACGCGTCCGCGATCGCCGTGACCACGCCGGCGATCCCGTCGGACAGATCGCCGACGCTGTGCCCGCCGTCGATGCGCGGCAGTGCGATCAGCATCTGGTGCTTGCTCGCCGACAGTCCCCGGCCGGGCCGTTCGGCGGGCACGCCCATCGCCGCGCGCCGGTCGATGATCGAATCGATCGGGTCGCTGATCTTCAGCTCGAGCCTGCTGGCGAACAGGTCGCGCACGTTCATCCGCAGGTCGAAGGAGCGGGAGCACGCGGCGACCACGTGGATTCCGTAGGCGAGACCGCGCGAGGCGATGTCGCTGACGATCTCCTCCTGCTGGTCGAAATCGTTGCGCAGGGTCAGCCATCCGTCGATCACGAGGAAGACGTCGCCGTGCGGATCGTCCGGGAACTCGCCGGCGGCCTTCCGCTTCCGGAACGTCGCGACGCTGTCGATCTTGTGCTCGGCGAACAGCCGCTCCCGCTGAGCGAGCAGCGTGGCGACCTCGGAGACCGTGCGCCGGACCGCGCCGGTGTCCAGGCGTCCGGCCACTCCGGCGAGGTGCGGCAGACCCTCCAGCGAAGCGAGCGTCCCGCCGCCGAAGTCGAGACAGTAGAACTGCGTCTCGCGCGGCGTGTGCGTGAGCGCGAGGCTGAGGATCAACGTGCGCAAGGCCGTGCTCTTGCCGCTCCGCGGGCCGCCGATGACCACGACGTGCCCGGCGGCGCCCGACAGGTCCAGGCTCAGCGGATCGCGCCGCTGCTCGTACGGCCGGTCGACGAGGCCGAGCACCGGGCGCAGCGCACCGGCGAGTTCGGTCGAGTTGGCGGTCAGCCCGCGCTCGCGGTGCGCGACCAGGTCCGGCAGCAGTTCGTCCAGGGACGGGGATTCGTCCAGCGGCGGCAGCCACACCTGGTGCGCGGGCGTCCCGCGGCCGACCAGCCGGTCTACCATGATGTCCAGCAACGACTCGCCGACCGCGGCGTCGGACTCCGGCTCGGGCTCGGCGGCGTCCCCGGCGTCGATCGCGGGCGCGTGGTAGGCGGTCGTGTATTCGTGCAGCACCAGGTCCTCCGGCGGACCGGCCGGCCCGCCGGACTGGCTGATCCGGCGGTGCACGCCGGAGACGTAGGCCGACCGGAACCGCACCATGGATTCGGTGCCCACCTTGAGGAAGCCGTTCCCCGGCGCCCGCGGCAGCTTGAACGCGTCCGGCACGCCGAGCACCGCCCTGCTCTCCATCTCGGAGAAGGTCCGCAGGCCGATCCGGTAGGACAGGTGGCCCTCCAGCCCGCGCAGGCGGCCCTCGTCCAGCCGCTGCGAGGCGAGCAGCAGGTGCACGCCGAGCGACCGGCCCAGCCGTCCGATCTGGACGAACATGTCGATGAAATCCGGCTTGGCGGAAAGGAGTTCGGAGAATTCGTCGCAGATGACCAGCAGCGTGGGCACCTCCGGCAGCGGGGCTCCGGCTTGCCGGGCCTTCTCGTAGTCGCGCAGCGAGGAGAAGTTCCCGGCCGCGCGCAGCAGCTCCTGGCGGCGGATCAGCTCGCCGTTGATCGCGTCGGTCATCCGGTCGACCAGGTGCAGTTCCTCGGCGAGGTTGGTGATCACCGCGCTGGTGTGCGGCAGTTTGTCGAGCCGGGTGAAGGTCGCGCCGCCCTTGAAGTCGATCAGCGCGAAGTTCAGCGAGCTCGGCGGATGCGTGATCGCCAGCGCCAGCACGAGCGTCCGCAGCAGTTCGGACTTGCCGGAGCCGGTGGCCCCGATCAGGAGGCCGTGCGGGCCCATGCCCTCCTGCGCGGACTCCTTCAGGTCGAGGTCGATCGGGGCGCCGTCCTCCTGGATGCCGAACCGGATCCGCAGCCGGTCGCGGTTCGGCCGCGGCGTCCAGGTGTCCTCCGGCGACAGGTCGTACGGATCGCCCAGTCCCAGCAGGTCGGCGAGGCCGAGTTCGGAACTCATCGGCGCGTCGCGGATCCCCGAGCTGAGCCGCAGCGGCGCGAGCTGCCTCGCCAGCCCCTCGGCCGCGGCGCCGTCGAGGAAATCCGCCTCGCCGAGCTGCGCTTCGCCCTCGGCTGTCCGGCTGGAAAGCGCGCCGTCGGCCCCGACCGACAGCAGCACGGAAGTCCGGGCGGGCACCCGCGGCGGCGGAGTCGACAGGTCGAACACCGTGACGCCCTCCACGCCGCCGCCGGTCATCAGGTGGTCCGAACCGGCGACCTCGCCGCCGTCCAGCACCACGACCAGGTACGGCCCGGGGACGCTGACCTGCTGGTCGGGATCGAACCGCGGGCGGGCGCCCAGTTCCTCCTCCAGCATCGCTTCCAGCGCCGACACCGCCGGAACCACCAGCCGCAGCGGGCCGAGGGCGTCCGAACGCGCCGGGTGCAGCGAATGCGGGAGCCACTTCAGCCATTCCCAGTCGGCGCGACGGTCTTCGCTCACGCACACCGCGATGCGCAGATCGTCGGGCGACTGCAGCGCGGCGAGCTGTGCCAGCACGGCACGCAGCATGCCGAGCGCCGCGGTGCGGTCGCCGCGCACGTGGATCCGGCTGAAGCCGTTGACCGCGATCGCCAGCGGCAGCCCGTCGACCGTGCGGTGGGTGGCGAGGAACTTCCGCAACGCCAACGCCGACAGCGGCTCAAGCTCTTCGAGCGGCAACGTGTCCGGCGCGACGAGCGCGAGCGCCGGCCCCTGCGGACCGCGCCCGATCCGGGCCACGGCGAAATCCTCGTCGTCCTTGCGGCGCTCCCACAGCCGATAGCTGGCCGCGAGCGACCACAGCGCCGCCGGCTCCGGGTGGAGGTAATCCATGGCCGTGCGCTGCCGGCGCACCGCCCGGCGCAGCCGCACCCGGTGCTGCGCCAGGTGCCGCAGGTACTTTCGGCGGGCCTGTCCCATCTCTCGCTTGCTCGGGCCGCCGCCCTGCAGCAGCCCGGTGAGGATCATCCCCAGCATCCCGACGCCCATCAGCCCGTAGACCACGAACCGGATGGAGCCGCCGAGATTGCCGGAGTAGAGCAGCAGCGTCGAGGCCATCATGGCGAGCATCGGCAGCACCGTGAACACCTGCGCCCACTGCCGTCCCGGCGGGGCCGGGATCGCCGGGGGCGGTTGCAGCATCAGCTCGCCGGCCGGCATCTCCGGGGCCGGTTTCCGCGCGGGCCGCTTGACCAGGACTGTCGCCATGGCACCGATCTTGCGCGCCCGCCGGGCGTTGCGGGCGGCCGTGGCAGGAACGTGCCGCGTGGCGGGCATTCCCCGCCGGAGGAACTAGCTTCGGAAAAGTGGGGAGGCGGCCGGGAAATCCGGGGCGCGTTCCCGTGACCGCGAATGGAGGGTCTTGTGACAGGGTTCAATTTCATGAACGGCGATCCCACGCAGATGCGCGGGATCGCCGACAACTGGCGTGGCCTCTACGAGGAGGTCGCGAACCGCAACACCAGCCTGAACACCGGGAACACCGGACTGGAAGGCGTCTGGAAGGGCGCGGGCGGGCGGATGTTCCAGGGCATCGAGCCGGACCGGTTCTCCCAGAACCAGCGGCTGACGACGAGCGGCCACGGACTGGCCGACACCCTGACGACGTCGGCGAACAAGTATTTCGAGAACGACGCGGAAAACGGCCGGGCGCTCAGCATGACCGGCGATTTCCAGGTCGACACCGGTTCGTTCGGTTCCGCTTTCGGCGCCGTCTGAGCCACCGCACCGGAGAAGGGAGACCGCAGTGACCGACCAGATCCTGATGTATTTCGACCAGGTCCAGAGCCAGGCCCAGGAGATCTTCAAGACCGCGGGCCAGGACTCGACGTCGTTCGGCGACGTGTACCAGCGCGCGAAGGACGCGTTCTCGAGCGTCCTGACCGACGGCAACGGGCACGAGATGGACGCGGCGATGGGCCAGAAGTTCAAGCTGGACAACGAATACAACGACCGGGCCCACGCGATGGGCCGCGCCACCTCGAACTCGGTGGACCGGTCGCAGCATTGCGTGCAGAGCTGCGCCGCTACGTGGCAGGTGTGATCCTGGCACGGTGAAGCGCGCCCCGTTCTCGGACGGGGCGCGCTTTCTTGTGTCCGCTTAGGACTGTCCGAGCAGGGAAACCTGATCCGGCAGCTCCTCCGCCACCGGCTCAGCGGGCAAAGCCGCGGCACGACTCGCACGCCACCCCCGACGACGGCCTCGCCGCAGGACGACCACAATCAGCACCACCAGCAGCAAAACACCAGCACCGCCGAAAGCGAGCCAGGACGCGGTCGAGGCGCTGCTGCGCAGCCACGCGGCGTGCGCGGCCGCGGCCCGGTCCTCCGGAGCCGGGTGATACGCCGGAATCCCCGCCGACGGCGCGAGGTTCATCCCGTCCGTGACCGCGCGGTACGGATTGACCAAACCGGCCCCGTAAGCGTCGCTCGCCTGCCCGCCCCGTGCCGGGCTGGCGGTCGCTTCCAGCCGCCGGATCACCTCAGGCGCGGACAGGTTCGGCCAAGCCGCACGAACCAAAGCCGCGGTACCGGCGACGAACGGAGTGGCGAAGCTGGTTCCGTCGTCATAAGCATGACCATCCACGCGGGTCGCCGCGAGCACCTTCGCGCCCGGCGCGACCAGCCCGACGTACGGCCCGATCTGCGAACTGGACGCCCGCGCGCCGTCGATGTCCACCGCTCCTACGCCGAGCACGCCGGGGTAAGCCGCAGGATATGAGGGAAGTTTCGTCGACGCGTCCTGCTGTGCGTTGCCCGCCGCGGCGATCACCACGACGTCGCTGGCCACCGCGTAGGCGACCGCTTCACGGATCGCCGGGAAGTCGGCGGTCCCGGACATCGACAGGTTCAGCACACGAGCGCCTTGCCCGACCGCGTAGACGATGCCGTTCGCGACGGTCTGCGGGTTGATCCGCTGGATCTGGCCCTGGTCGGTGAGGTCCTGGTCGCTGACCCGGACCGGCAGCACGGCGGCGTCCGGCGCGACGCCGCGGAAACCGACGCCGGGCAACGGATCCGCCGCCACGATGCTCGCCACCGCGGTGCCGTGCGAATCGCAGTCGAAGGAGCCGGGAAGGTCCTGGCCCGCCACGAAATCCCGGCCTGGCAACACCTTTCCGGGACGCCGCAGCTGCGGGTGATCGGCGTCCACTCCGGAATCCACCACCGCCACCACGACACCGCCGCCGCGCGTGTACCGCCACGCCGATTCGGGGGCGAGCATCTGCTGCGCCCAGGGCTGAGCGGTGATCTCCGGGTGCGCGGGTTGGGCGTTGGTACAGGCTCCCGCAGGCGGTGCGGCCCGGGCCGTGCCGCCGCCGAGGACGAATGGGAGCGACGCCACCGTCAGCACGGTGGCGACAGAAGCCTTACGGTGTCGGGTCACCCTCGCGATACTGCGGCACTCCGCGCCCGTTCCCGGCCCCGTGGCCGCTACCGGTCACCGTCCGCCACAGCCGCCGGCGCGGCCCCAGACTGGCGTCCGGAAGCGAGGAGGGCAGGCATGGACACGCCACCGCACCTGAACATGTACGAGGAATACCGGCAGCTGGCCGTCGACATCCGGGCCGCACAGTCGCAAATGGCCGAAGTCCGCGCCGAAGCGTCTTCCGACGACGATCTCATCGCCGCGGTCGTCGGCAGTTCCGGCGAACTCGTGGAACTGCGCCTGGACTCCCGGATCTACCGCGCGCCGGATTCGGACCGGCTGGCCGCCGACATCACCGCTGTCGTGCATCAGGCCGCGGAACTCGCCCGGCAGGAGACCTTCTCGATCCTGTCCGGATTCCTGCCGCCCGACGCCACTCCGGAAACCGCTGACCTGCGCGCCGACCCGATGCTGCACGAACTCGACCGGCAGGTCGCCGGGGAGCGCCGCTGATGGCCCCGCCGGAAAAACCCGCCCCCGGCGAGCACCTCGTCGACCGCACCGACCCCGGCGGGTACGCCGGGATGTACCCCGACGCGACCGAGCAGGTGTTCCGCGCGCTGGCGCACCTGCAGCAGACCTACCACGACACGCTGGGCGGCGTCCGGAAAGACTTGCAGCAGGAGTACCACGTCGGCAACGGGGCGAGCGGCAAGGCGTTCATGGAAACCTATCGCGACTGGGCGATCAGCCTCGATAGGAACGCGCAGCTGGCCTCGATCGGCCTCGCGCAGCTGACCGGCCAGGCCGTCGGGCAGATCGCCGAATACCGCACCGCGGACGCGAAGAACGCCGCCGGGCTGCGTTCCTCCCAGACCGGGCAGTAGGCGGGAAGATGGCCCCCGGCGACGTCCAGGAACCGACCGAAGAGCTGTGGATCCGCGTCAAGTCCGATTGGCTGTCGCGGCACGCCGGATGGCTCGACGCGATCTGGCCGCTGGACAGCGAATCCGACGCGCGGGAGCTGGGCGACGCCTGGGACCGCCTGCGCGACGCGCTGAACACGCTGCACGATCAGGCCGGTCCGCACGTCGAGAGCCTGCACGACACCTGGACCGACCTCGCGGGCGTTTCCGCGTACAACGCCTTGCACCGCTTCCTCGACGGTTCGTCCGGCGGCGAGGGGCTGGCCCAGCTCGCCGGGCACTGCCACGAACTGGCCGAGGCCTGCCGGAAGTACGCGAAGGACCTCGCGGACATCAAAGGCGAGATCGTCGCGGACATCCTGATCAACGTCGCGCTGTTCGCCCTGTCCACGTTGATCGCCGGTCCGGCGGGCGAGGCTTTTTTCGCGGCGAGGCTCGGCGCCCAGATCGCGGCCAAGGTCGCCGCGGCCGTCGAGAAGATCGCCGCGGCCAGCCGGGCGACGCGGCTGGGTCTGGGCGCGCTCAAATTCGGCGGCGAGCTGGCGCTGAACGTCGGGCGCGGTGCCGTCGGCGGCGGGGTCGGCAACCTGCTGGGCCAGGAGTTCAGCTCGTGGCGCGGGTACGGGGACGTCGACCTCGGCAAGGTCAAGAACGCGGTCGAAGCGGGCGCGATCGGCGGGGCGCTCGGGCACGCGGCGAACCGGACGGTGGGAAAGGCCGTTTCCGACACCGCGGCCAAAGGCCTGGGAAAACTGCCGAAACTGTCCGAGGACACCGCGAAGCAGCTCGGCTCGGTCGCCGGCGCGAGCGTGTCCGGAGCGATCACTGGCGCCGGTACGAACTACATCCTCGATCGCCCCATGGACGAGGGCGCGATCGCCGGCGCCGCGCGGGGCGGAATGCACGCGCTCGGGGCGAACGGCATGAAGAACACCTACGAGCGCGTGACCGGGGAGCAGCATCCGACCATCCGCGACCTCATCCGGTCCCACTTGCCGACGCCGCCCGACGGCGGTCCCCCGAACACCCCGATGCCGCCCCCTGACCACGGCTCCCCCGCTCCGTCCGGCGGGGAGGCGCGCGGTTCCGCCGAGCAGGCCGGCCCGTCGCAGCACACCGAGGTGCACAGCTCCGCCGAACATCAGGCGTCGGCGCAGCCCGCCGAAGTGCGAGCCACCGGTACAGACGGCGTTCATTCCGGCGCGGGGCTGGCCCCGCGAGTCGACGCCGGGTCGTCCGGGGCGGAGGTGACGAACCTGGTCCGGTCGCCGTCTTCGGCGCCTGCGCAGCTGCCTGCGCGGACCGCTACCCTCACGCCGCATTCGCCCACGAGCGGAGCACCGCCGGCGCGGTCTGGGGAGGGGCCCGCGCCGGCGCCGGTCAAGGACGCTGGGGCGAGCGGTGGTGCGAAGAGTTCGCCTTCGGGCAAGGACGGGGCTGCTGCGCCGGAGAAGTCTGAGCCCGCACAGGAGGATTCGGCCGCTTCCGGTGCTTCGGAAGAGGGGCGCGGACAGTCGTCTGCTGATGCGTCGGAGTCCAAGTCGGGGAAGGTGATCGACCTCGACTCGCGGCGGAATCCGGACTCAGCTGCGGGACACAAGGCGGTCGAGGCGGAGGGGGTGAACAAGGGTCCGGAGACCCCGCCGGACGATCCGCCGGGGTCGGTTCAGCGGCCGGAGGGGCCGTCCGGCTCGGGCCAGAACCAGGGGGAGGCGGCGCGGACGTCCGACCCTGGCACCCGACCGGCACGAACCGCCGCTGCCCACACCGAGCCCACGCCGCTGCGGACGACCCCATCGGCCGAAACCGGCACCCGGCCGACCGGGGGCCGGGCCACCGCGACCCACAACGAATCCACACCGTCCCGGACGACCCGCGAGCGGGACACCGCGACCCGAACTGCCCTGCCGCACAACGAATCCGCGCCACAACGCACCGCCGCGACGCCCGATAACGGTGCCCGGCCGACGAAAACCGCCTCCGCGACCCACCCCGAACCCGCGCCGCAACGCTCCACCGCCTCGCCGGACACCGCTGCCCGACCGACGAAACCCGCCTCCGCGACCCACACCGAACCCACGCCGCAACGCTCCGCCGCCTCGCCGGACAGCGGTGCCCGGCCGACAAAAACCGCCACCCACTCCGAACCCGCGCCGCCGAAAGCGGCCGAGGGGCGCGACGAGGCCAAACCGGCGACCGAGCTCAAGGACTTCCGGCCGAAGGAGACGTTCGCCGGGCGGGCCAAGAGGGTTCTGCTGTCCGAGCCCGAGGCGAAGCTGGCGGAACTCTCCGAGCGCGCCGCCTACGCGCGCGACCGCGGCGTCGGCTGGCTCGGCGATCAGCTGCTCGGTTCGCTCGGCGGCCATCCCGCCGGGCCGAAGCCGGGCGATCGGTGGTTCGCCCTCGAGAGCCGCCGCACCGAGGCCGAACTCGCTGAGGTCCTCGGCCGGCTGCGCGGGCTCGGGTACTCGCTGCCGGACCTGGCCGAGCAGGGCGTGGCGTCCCGGCATCTCGCGCTCGCCGACCGGATGGCGCACCGGGAACTCAGCGAGTCCGAACTCAAGCAAGCGCTCCTGGCACGAACCAACCTGTCCGCCGCGGAAGGACATCCGGCGCGCTCGGCGTTCGACGAAGTGCTGTCGAGGACCGGCGACCTCCTCGCCGAGGCCAAAGGGCTGGAGGCCAAAGCCCACGAAGCGATAGCCCAGCCTCCCGAACCGCGCCCGGAGCCGGTGACCTTCACGGTGCTGCACGGCGACGGCGAGGAGTCGAGCACGCGAGCCGCGTTGCGGTCGGTTCCCGTCGTCACCGGGGCGAGCGAAGCGCTGGCTGGCGGGAACCGGCCGGCAGGCACCCGGGCACCGGAGGCGGTCGGAGCGCACTTGCCGGACGGCGAGGCACCGGTTTCTCCGGACCGGGCTCGGGCGCTCCCCGATCTGTGGGACAACTACCACGCACAGGCTCGTGTCGGCGGGCTCTCCGCGCACCTGACGCTCCTCCACGACGCCGAAACCGGGAACCTCGACGCTGCCGGACGCCGGGACTTCCGGCTGGCGGTAAGCGACTGGCTCGCCGACACGCCGACGCCGGAAGGAAGCGGGCTCCGCGCACAGTTCCGCGCCGCTTTCGACCAGCTAGCGCACCCGAGCACCGGCCCGCACTCGCCGTCCGCCACGCCGGAACCGGCCCGAACCGAGCCGACGCTCCCCCGGGCGCGGCTCGGACAGACGGTGAGCTTCGCCGAAAGCCTGCTCGGCCCGGTCGTCGGACCGGCACCCGCGACCGTGACGGATCCGGTGCGGCCGTCGATCGGATTCCCCACGCGGCCTCCGGTGCGGACGGAACCGTTCCCGCACGTCGGCGATCCGCGCCCGCATCGGGTGGGCGACCCGGCACCGGTCCGCGTCGGCGATCCGCGCCCAGGCTCCGTCGCCGATCCGCGCCCAGGACCAGCTGTTCCCGGCGACCCGCTCCGCACCGGCGACGTCACCGCCGCCCCGATCCCGCAACTCCCGCTGGACTTCCCCGGCCGCACCGACCCGTCCGTCCCGGAGGTGCGCTACCCCAGCCCCGACGTACTGGAGGTGCCGCCCGCAGTCCCCGCCACTTTCCCCTACCCCGCCGAGAAAACCCCCGCGCGGCCGGTCCGCGAGCGCACCGAGGTCGTACCGCTGCGGCACGACTATCCCGGCGAGACGAAACCGCCGCCGCCGGTTCCGGACGAGGACGCCGACGAGCGTTTCGACCTTCCGCGCGAGGTCCGCGAGCAGCTCACCGAGCAGGAACTCGCCGACGTGTGGGCGCTGGTCCGCGCCACCGGCGCGCGTCCCGGCGACCTGCTCCGCTGGATCGTCGACAAGGTGCTCTACGACCGGGTGCGCAAACCGGGCCGCGGGCTGCCGCACCAGGACGCGAGTCTCGCGGACAAGCTCCGGTTCCTCGCCGTCGAGCGGGAAGCGGACCGCCTCCTTGTCGGCGACCGCCTCGCGGAACTCGTCGGCAGGCCGCAGGCGCGCGTCCAGGTCGTCGAGCAGGAGGAAAGCCCCGCCGACGGCGCCGCGGGCATCTACCTGCGCTACGGCGTCCTCACCACGCTGTCCTTCGCCTACGCCGAGTTCGCCAAGCGGCGAGACCTGCTGGACCGCATCGAGGCGCAGCTCGCGCTCGCGAAGTCCGCGGCGGCCGACAGCCCGGAACTCGCCGAACGAGCGTACGAACTGGCGTTGAAGCTGGTCCAGGAATACCTGGATCTGGTCGGCCCTGACCTGGGTTTCCTCCACGCGCTGAGCCTGTCCGACGACGCGGAGCGAGCCGCGCTCGGCTTCGGCGGTGCGACGGATTTCCAGCCGCGCGGGCAGGTCCACGATCACGGCGAAACCATCGGGCTGGCCGAGTTCTCCTTCTCCCACGCCGACGGCGGACGACGGAACGTCGTCGTGGCCCGGTTGCGCAGTCCCGGCTCCGCCGACCGCGAACGGCTGGTCAAAAACGCCCGGCGTTACCTGCGGAACCAGCGGTCCGGCGGGAAGAAGCCATACCTCGTCCTCAGCCGCGAATGGCGCAATGTCGGCGAAGCGGATCTCGCCGAACTCACGGACAGTTTGCGGAAAATGGGCTTCGCCGCCGTCCTGTACAGCGACGCGACCCGGCCTGCCGAGGAACCGCGGGTCACCGCGCTGCACCTCGACGACGCAGTGCGCGCCGAATCGGCCGCCGCGCCGGCACGTTCGGACAAACCCTGGCTGGGCAAGGTTTTCTCGGAACTGTGGAAAGCCGCCGGGACCAACGGACAGCCTGGCTTGCGGCAGATCGCCCAGCTGCCCGCGAAGGACGCCGTCGACGTCCTGTCTTTGCTGCTCCGGCCCGACAGCACGCCCGCGGCGAGAGATACGCATTTCGCCGCACTGGGGCGGGAACTGGCGCGGGTGCCGGAAGAGCAGCGTCAAGCACTGCGGGACAAGCTGCAGTGGCTCGGGGAATGGATCGACGGACGGCCGCCCTGGAAACAGGCCTACGAGGACGCGCAAGGACTGTGGACCGCGTCCGCGCTGTTCGCCGCGCTCAGCGCCGGAGTGTCCATTAAGGACATTCGGCAGTTCGCGCCGGATTTCGGGCCGCTGCACGCGAGCCCGGACGAGGAGGTCGCAGCGGCGGCGGTGCTGGCCGAGCTGGCCCTTCACTGGCACGGGCTGGGCGATCTGTGGCAGCCCGGGGTCTTCGAAGCACCGGTCAGGCCGGACGGCGAGCCGGCGGCCTTCCCGGATTTCCCCGTGCGGGACGCGACTTCGACCGGTCCGGACTATCACGTGGTCGTCGCGCGGGCGGACAGTCTCGACGAGCGCGAGACGATCTTCGCCCGGCTGCGGCGGAATCTGGCCGCGAACGGCGCGCACCCCCAGTTCGTCGTGCTCACCGGCGAGGTGACGGCCGCGGACCCCGAAACGCTGCGCGAACTGTCCCAGCAGCTGCTTGCCGAGGGCTTCGACGCGGTCGCGGTCCACCGCCCCGGCTCGGCGTTCGACATCCTCGCCGCGCGGACGAATCTCCTCACCAGCCTGACCGCGCACGCCGTCGGCCCGTCCCGGCCGACGATCGCCCCGGGACTCGCCGAATGGCTCTCCGGCAAAGCGGCGGCCAGGCACCAAGAACACGTCCGCCTCGCCGAACAGGCACAACGCTCGGTCGAAGGGGCCGAACACTCCCCCGCCGTTCCTCAGCCGCCCAACGCCGTCCAGCCCAGTGCCAGTCAACCCAGTGCCACCCAACCCAGCGCCGTCCGGCCCGAAGCAGAAGCGCAACCAGCGCCGCCGCTCACCGGCGCCATCGAGATCCACACTCCGCTCAGCACCATCCGCGCCGCCCGCCAGCGGCCGACCGCCGAGGACATCGCCCGCCGGATGCTGCCCGCCGCGGCCGTCGCGGCTGGTGTGCGCGTCGTAGAGCACGGCCCGTTCCCCCGGCCGTCGGACGACACCGTGTTCCTCAGCCAATCCGGCACCGTGTTCGCCTTTCAGGTCGTCTCCACCCCGAACCTCGGCTACTCCGCGCGGAACCCGATCACCTTCCAGGTTTTCCGGGAGCCGACGGCCGGGCAGCCGCTGCCGCTGGTCGTCCTCCGGCTTCCCGACTGGCTCGCCCCGGACCTCGCCGTCCTCCCGATGGCCCACGCGATGGCCGCGGGCGCGGCATTGCTCGCGGCGCACCGGCGCGGCGACCCGGTTTCCCTCCCGGATCAGCACTTCTGGCACGACCGGTTCCCCGGCGCCGCCCCGAGGCCGACGCCCGCCGACCTCGGCTACGTCGCTCAGGTCGCCGCGCTCGGCGCGGAACTCGACCGGGACGGGACGCGGCGGCGCGACCGGCGGCGGATGCGCGAACACCTGTCGCGGCTGCTGTCCTACCTCGGCCTGGCCGCGGACGATCCCCACGCCGGCGTCCGCCGCTCCGCGCTGGACGCCGTCCGCACGGAAGGCATCGAGCGCGCGCTGACTGTGGCCGACCGATACCGCCCGGCCAAGGCGGTCGAGGGCTACCGCGTCACCCACTGGCCCGTCGCAGACCCCGCCGTCGAGATCGGCCACCGCCTCCCGGTGGACACCCCGGCGCGCCGCTTCGACCGTGCGGCGGCGGTCGAAGCCGCGATCCGCGCGCAGGTCGGCAAGGCCGCCGAACGGACCGGAATCCTGCTGGAGCCGGCCGGCCCCGATCTCCGCTACGACGTGTTCCACGACGGCAGGCACCTCTTCACCGCGGCGTTCCACGTGCTGCCGGGCACCACGCTCGAATCGACCGGGGTTTCCGTGCACCCGGGCGCCCGGGTGCTGTCGGGCTACCTCCCGGCCCGGCTCCGGCCCCGTGACGTCGAGGAAATCGTCCGCGCGGCGCTCGCCTTCGGCACGCGCTACTTCCGTACCGCGACCTGCGCCCCGGGAACGCTCCGCCCCGACACCGACGCGGACCGCTTGCCGGAGAGCCCGGCCGACCGGGCGCTGGAAGCCCGGCTCGAAGTGCTCGGCGACCGGATCACCACGACTCCGGCCTGGCGGCTGCGGCACCGGCAGCAGTTGCTCTCTCAGTTGCGCAGCCTGCTCGAACACGCGGGACTGGAAAAGCAGCTGCCGGACTACGCCTACCGCGTCGCCGCCCTCGGAGCCCACGCGCGCGCTGTCGTGGACACCTTCGCCGTCGAGCGGAAGGACACCGCTTACCCGACCACCGCGTTCACCATCAAGACCACAGTCATGTTCGAGCAGCCCGCCACCGTCGCGATGACTGTCGCGCTTTCGATGTCCGGCTTCGCGAGCGGCCACCCGGGAAACGGCATCGGCTATCTCGTGTACGGCGCGGCGTCCGCGGTGCTGGGCGCGGCGATGACCCGGCGCTACGACATCGCCAGCGACAAACAGGCCGCGCTGAAGAAGAAGTACGACGAGATCCGCGCGAACATCGACCGCGGCCGCGATCGGCACGAACTGGTCAACAGCTGGCACGAAGCGAACTTCGGCACCCCGCTGCTGAGCACCGGCGTGCCGGCGCCGGCGCAGCTCGAAAGCGACGCGCCCGACATCGCACTGCCGCTGCGCACCCGGATCGTCCGGTTCAGCACCCCGCCGCTGGTCGCGCTGGGAACAGCCGCCGCGGTCGGGTTCCCGCTGGACATCGCGACCGGCTCGTTCTTCGCGCTCGTGGCGACCGGCGTGGGCACCGCTGTGTTCCGTCCGCTCGCCGAGGGCTACACCCGGCGGCGGCGCAAGGGTGCCGAGCTCGCGGCGCACGACGCGATCCGGCGCGAACTGCACGAGTACGACCTCGAAGACGCGAAGGAGCTGTACCGGCAACTGGTGCACGCCCGCGCGGCGATCGCAAGCCTGCTGGCCGAGGGCGTGATCCCTGATGCCGCACTGGCCGAACTGTCCCCGCCGCCCGCCGAACGCGCCGCGGTGGATTTCGCGGAGCACGTCACGGGTTCGAAGCTGATGGACGCCGTCGCGAGCTTCCTGCCTTACCTGCCCGACCTGTACAAGATCACCCACCCGACTCTCCAGCCGCTCAAGGCCCTTCTCGACCACTTCACGCCGCTGCAGATCCTGGCCGCCGTGGACCTCGCCAAACTCGGGGTCGCGGGCTGGATCTCCGCGCTGGCGGACAACCACCTCGCAGTGGGCGAGGTCAACAACAAGCTCACCCGGATCGCGATGCGGATGCGCGCCGAACGGGAAACCCAGCTGCCGAGGAAAATCCGGGACCGAGACCTGCTGTTGCGGGACCTCGTGGGCGAAGCGCTCGTCGCGGTGGGAACCGCGCGGCCGGGCGCGAATTCGTCCACAGTGGAGCGTGCGCTCGCGGAAATTCGATCGAAGCCGCCGCTGCTGCCGAAGCCGGTCTCTCGCAAGGCCGCTGTTTCCCGGCTGCGGTACTTGGCGGTCATCACCGCCAAATCGTTCACCGTGGGCGGGTTCACGGTCGGCTTGAGCGTGCTCGCCGGAGTCCCCGCCACGTCCGTGTGGGGCGCTGTCGCCGCGGGCGTCGCCGGGCTGTTGGCAGTCGTCGGCAAGCCGTACTACCGGATCCGCGAGATCCTGACCGACGACCGCGCGGGCACCCCGGTCGAGCAGCAGAGCGACCGCGACGCGGTGGCCAACGGGCACGTGCTCGGGCTCCTGCTGAAGACCGCCGGACGAGAGCAAGGCGAACAGCCGGCGCTTCCCGCCGTGACGCCGCTTTCCGAATTCGAGCCGCTCACTTTCGACGACGAGAGCCTGCGATCCGGCGAATGGGCGACGGAACTCCGGGAGAAGCTGGACGCCCTGGACCGTGCGGTCGAGGCCGAACTGGGGCACTGGGGCTTCCGCCCGACACTGGAGCGTCGCCAGGCCTTGCTGCGCGACGATCTGCCGCGCCTTTCCGCGAGGGCAAGGGCGCAGCTGACCAGCTACGAAGGCAGCGAGCACGGCTTCCTCGCCAACCACTTGGACGCGACGCTGCGCGAGTACTTGCGCACTGGTGAGGGAGATTTCGCGACGCAGGTGGCGGAGGTCCTGCGGCAGCACGAAACCGCCGACGCGGAACTGCTCCACGGGCTGATTTCCGTTGTGCGGCAGTACCAAGGCACCGGCACGCTCGCCGAGCGACTGGGAGATCTGGTCCGAGAGCACAACCGCAGCCGCCAGCTCGCCGACCGGGTGACGGAGCTGCTGAACTCGAGGCCCCGGGACGAGGAAATCGCCGCGCACGTCAACCTCCTGGCGCACTGGCACGACACCAGCGGCGACGGCCGGCTCGCCCGGCAGGCCCGCGACCTGCTGCGGCAGCCCGAGCGGCTGCCCGGCGAACTGCGGCGGCTGCTGCTCCCGTTCGAGCACGACCGCACGCGGGCCGCCCGGCTGGGCGTCGCCGCGATCCGGGAACTCAACGAACTCCTCGACGAGTACCAGGCCGCCAGCGACCCGATGCGGTTCACGCGGCTCGAACCCCCGGCCGCCGAACTGCCCGAACCGGATTACCGAAGCCCCGGGCAGCTGCTCGCCGACCGTCTCGGCGCCCGGCCGGACCCGGCCCGGACGGTGCTGGGACTGCGCTTCCTCGCCGGTGTCGTTCCCGAAGACTGGGCGGAGCAGGCACGGACCTGGACCGCCGAACAGCTCGCCGAGGCGAGGAAGGCGGTGGAACTGGCGGTCTGGTCCGGGAAGAAGAACGGGAAGTACACGCTGCCCGCGGTCACCGCCGACACCGCGCCCGCCGCCGTGCTCGAAGCGTTGCTGCGCGAAGAAGTCCCGCTGCTGCGGGAAATCAACCCGAACTACCGCTCGGCCCGGCTCGACCGCTACCGGTACCGGTCGAACTGCGTGTCCGCCACGAGCGCACTCTTCCACCGGATGGCGGGCTGGGACACCACCGCGGCGCCCGCCGGACCGGAGCCGGAAACGCTGGCCGCGCTCTGGCAGCGGCTCGGCGGAACGTGGGAAGCGCACGGCAGCGAGTACGACCGGCTCATCGCCGCGCTCACCGGCCGCAAGGGCCTGGTGGCCGCGGTCGCCGTCCGCTCGCTCAACGACGACGGCACCGTCGCCCGGCACGTGAGCGCGGTGATCGTCAGCGAGCGCACCGGCGTGCCGATCTTCGCCGACCCGATGGCCGGATCCGCCACGAAGCTGCCTGCCCGGGCGTTGGAGATCCACCTGCTCCCGGTCGATCTCGCCGCGCTGCGGTCGACGGAACCGGTCGCCCTGCCGCCGGCCGGACTCCACCGCGTCCGGCCGGCCGAACGGACCGAGGGCTACCACGGGAAACGGCTGCGCGCGGTCTACGACGTGCTGCGGCAATCACCGCAGTTCGCGGGGAAGAACCTCCCGCCGCTGCCCGCCGAACAGCAGAGCCCGCCCGTCCACGTCCTGACCCATCCGGTGTTCCACCTTTGGCGGCGATCGCCGCTCGCGCGCGCGACCCGGACGCACTCCCTGCCCGCGATCGACGCCGGCACCGTGTCGAAGTCGCAGGCGGCGCGTTTCGTGCGAGAGGCGCAGCCCGGCTACGACCGGCCGGACCCGAACGCCTACGGCGCCGCCTGGAACCGTGCCGGACGAGTGGACCAGAGCTACCTCGCGTACTGGTTCGGCGGATTCTGGTTCCACAGCCACGATTCCTACGACAGCGTGATCATCGCGATGGCGGAACGGCCGCTCGGCGCCAGGGCGCTCCTGCACATCGTCACGACGGACCGTCTCGACAACGAATACCACCAGCTCGGCTGGGTCGCCCACGGCCGCTACGGCATCGCGTTCTTCGACCGGCTGCGAGGAAAGCTGCTGCGCCTGCCCGAATATCCGGCCCGGCTGGCCTTGCTGCCGTTCACCGACGCCTTCCTGCCGTGGCCCGACGCGCCGCCGGAGTACCAGCCCGCGGCGGGCAAGTTGTACGTGCCGGACGCCCCGGTGCCGACTCCGGGCGTCGATCTCCGGCGTCCGTACCAAGAACCGCCCGCGACGCCCGCGCCCGGTCCGATGTGGACACCCGGGCACCGGGACCTCGCCCGGGATCCTCTGCTGTCCGGAGTGGACGAAGGACGCGGCATCAAGTTTTCGACGCCCGGACCGCGCCGTCCGCTCCGGCCGCCGATGCGCCAGGCCCCGCACCCCGCCGGACCGCCTTCGGACGCCGCGAAACCGGCGCGCTACGGCCCGTACCACCGGTTGGAAAGCCGCAGCCAATCCCCGGAAACGGCCAAACTGATCGAAGAGTCGAACGAGGTCTGGGGCAGGACGCCCCGGCACGGCAGCAATCCGGCGGTACAGGCGTGGAACGGCCCGCTGCCCTCGAACCGGCGCGGAGTCGAGTTCTACACCGACGTCAAGCCGCACTTCTACGGCGTCAAGGCGTCCGGGCTGCGGGAATGGCGGGCGGACCAAGGGATCCACGTGGACGACGAGTTCGCGAAGCTGGACGTCGTGGTCACCAAGAACACGCAGGTCGAGGCCGCCCCGGAGCCGGCGGAGAACGTCATCCTCGCCGAGGCGGTGGCGGAGGTCGCAGCCCGCGGCCCGGAGGCGGTCCTGCGCGAGGACGCTCTCGCGCCGCCGCCCAGGCCGCTCGAACCGACTCCGGCCCAGGCCCAGACCCTCGACTCGATCCGGGAGAACGTCGGCGCTCCCCTGCCCGCCGGACCGCCCGTCGCCGATCTCGCCCGGTGGCTTGCGGGCGAAACCGGCGGCGCCGCAGGACCCGGCTCCGTCCGGTTCGACCGGGTCTCCTGGATCTACCAGGCGCTGGAGGTGCTGCGGCGGGACGGCCCGGCCCGGATCACCGGCGTCGAGGACGGATTCGCCGCTCCCGGGCCCACCGGGCACCGCGAACTCCGGGTCTCCCTGCTCCTGCCCGACGGACGTCCCGCCGAACTCCGGCTCGGGCTGACCGCGATCGACGCAGTGGCCGGGACAGCACGTGCGCTCGGCAATTTCGCCCGTGCCGTCGAGGAAACACAGCCGAGCACCCCGCAGGACGAGGCCGTCGCGGCGGTCCTGCGGCGGCGCCAGCGCGAGCTGTTCGACGCAGCCCTGCGCCGCGGCCTGCCCGCACCGCCTCCCGACCCGGAGTCCTTTGTGGACCCGGACGAAGCGGTGCTGGCCGCCGCCGAGATAGCCGGTCACGTCGAGTTCGGCGACAACCTCGCCAGTGCCAACGAAACCCACTGGCTCACCTACGCGGACGGTTCGCAAGCCATCTACAAGCCCGCCTCGGGCGAGTCTCGGTCGTTGGCCGTGCCGATTCCCCATGGCGGGCAAGGATTCCGGGAGAACGCGATGTACCGCCTGGCCCGAGCAGCCGGGTCGAACGTCGTGCCGGTCACCGCGCACATCGACGGCCCGCGCGGGCCCGGTTCCGCACAGCGCCGGATCGAGGGGCTCTCGCGCGCGCTGGACGTCTCGGCCTATCCGCGCGTGCAGCAGCAGGAGATGGCGTACCTGGGCTATGTCGGGGCCAGCTCCGATTGCAAGGCGCTGTCGAAGGACGGTCAGGTCGTCGCGATCGACAACGGGCAGAATTTCCCGGACTACGCCGACGATCTCATCGGGATCAACTCCCCGTTCGTGGCGGCCTGGCTGGACCGGCCGCTCGACGCGGAGGTGCTGGCGCGGATCCGGGCTATCGATCCCGGGTGGCTGGTGCGGATGCTGCGGGCGAGCGGGATGAGCGAGCACGCGGCCGACGACGCCCGGGACCGGCACGAGGAAGTCCAGCGGCTCGGCCGGATCGGCGGGCAGCAGTGGACCGGCCGGATCTGGAACGGTCCCGGCGGATTGGCGAGGGATTACCGGTGACAGACCAAGGAGCAGTGTTGGAAGCCTCGGAAGCCGCGGCAAGGGTCGACCAGTGGCTGCGCACCGGCACGCCCGTCGACCTGACCGCCGGCGAGCACGCCGTGCGCGTTGACCGCGAGCACGTGCTGCGCGTGCCCGAGGGCTGGTACGTGCCCTACGACTCGGCCCGCGCGCTGGACACCGGCGACTGGCTCGCGTCCCTGGTCCCGCAGCCCGCGCTCGTCGTGCGCGAGGACGGCGCGCTGCGGCAGCCCGACCTCAGCCCCGAGGGGCGGCTGCCGAGTTCGCCAGTGGCGGCGGGCGGCGAGAGCGACTGGCGCGAAGTCCTGGAACCCGAGTTCGAACGCAGCGGCGTCGCCTACCTCGGCGTTCCGGAGGAAGCCATCCTCGCCTGGCGCGAATACGTCGACGGCGAGCCGACCGGCGAGATCCGGGTCAACCCCGGGTACCGGCAGGGACCGGAACGGCTCGGGTACCCGCCGACGGACACGCCGCTGGAGTACCTGCTCGGCTGCGCGGGAACCGGCCGCTACGACCGGTCCCGCTACCTGGCCGGGCTGCTGAACGCCGAGGTGCTCGTGCCGCTCGACCCCGGCCGCGGGCTGCCGCTGGAGCAGCAGTGGGAGGACGAGCGGACGATCCTGCGGGTGTACAGCTCCCGGCGCAGGCTGCCGGTCGGCACGGCGCAGTGGCTTCGCGCGGACGTGCTGTCGATCCTCGAAGACTTCCCCGGCGCCGGTCTGCTGATCAACCCGGGATCGTTCCCGACCGACCGGCTCACCGCCGCGGACTTGGCTCAGGCACGCGGCGAGTGGCCGCAGTTGCGTCCCGCTCCGCGCGTCGTGGAGGTCTCGCCGGAGCTCTCGGCGCAGGTGGCCGAGACTGCCCGGCTGGTCGGCGAGCGGTTCGGGTTGACGCAACCGCTGGCCGGGCTGTCCGAGGCAGTCGCGAAAGCCCGCGCGGCCGGGTTCGAGCTGTCCGAAGCGGAGTGTGAACGGTTCGTCGTCGGCCGGGCTTGGGAGCGGCACAACGGCGTCGGTCCCGGCGACCTCGACGCGCTGCCGGGACAGGAGTGGCCCGCGGACCTCGCCGCCAACGGGCTGACCACCGGTTACGACTCCCTCGGCCGCGTTCGCCCGCATGCCACGGGTTCGGGCAAGTTCTTCCGGCAGGACGCGGACGGCGTCGGGTTCCAGTGGCATCGCATCGCGGGCGCGTTCGTCGGGTTCGCGCTCGGGGAATCGCTCGGGCTGCCCGTGGACCGGTCGCCCGTCGCCGAGTTCGACGGGGAACCGGCCGAGCGGATCGGCCCGCTTACCGAACAGTTGCTGTTCCACACTGACGGACTGCTGCGGGGGCTTCCTGACCTGCGGGAGACCGGTGCCCGCGCCCAACGTCGTTGGCAGGAACCGGAAACCGTCGACGGCTGGCTGACTCGGGTCGAGGAATTGAGCTCTCGGGTTCCGGTCGCGCCGGATGACGTCAGCTTCCTCGTCCCGGGCCTCGCCGCCGCGTTGTGCGGAGGTGGACCGGAGACCGACGAACACACCGCGGCCGAAGCGGGCCGGCTCCTCGCCGCGGGCGCCGGTGCCGACGGTCCTGCCGCCGACGCGGCCGCAGTGGTCGCCGAACTGTTCGCGCGGTTGTTCCGGCGGGCCGACCCGGTGTTGCCCCCGCATGCGCACGTCGAACAGATGCTGGCGTCGGGGTCGGTGCCCGGCCCGGTCGCCGAGGCGTTGGCGCACGCCGCCCGGGCGCGGGTCGAGCTGATCCGGGCCGACCACGAGGAACTGGACGCGCTCGGCTCCGGGCACACTGCCCCGGACGCGCTCGGCCGGAGCATGACGGCGGTCTTCCGCCGGTTCTTCGACCCGCGGTGGACTTTGGTGTCGGCGATCCGCCACTCCGGCCGCAGCGCGATCACCGGCGCACTGGCCGGCGCGGTGCTCGGCGCGCGGTACGGAATCCCCGGGCTGCCCGCCGAGTGGCTGGACCGGCTTGCGTCGCGCGATCTGGTGGAAACCGTGGCGGGCGACGCGTTCTGGCACTTCTCCGCGCACCCGCCGCAGGCCGATCCCCGGTACGCCGCGCAGTGGGAAGCCCGCTATCCCAGGGAAACCCGCTGAGCCGGTGCCCCGCTCACTGGGCGTCCAGCCAGTCGACGATGTCCTCCGCCTCCGACAGGCTGAACCAGCCGGAGATCTGCGCCCTGCCGCCGGGCATCGCCTGCTGGATGTAGGGCGCGATGATCACCTCTGCGCCCACCACGATCGCGATCGTCTTGCCGACGTTCTTCGCGGTCAGCTCCGCCCACTTGGCGGAACCGTCCGGAGTGAACGTCACCTCGACCGCGAATCCGGTGTTCCCTTGCGCTTCGCCAAGGCCCGCCGACTTGATCGCCGAGCCGTCGAGGACCGCCGGGCCGAGCAGGTACCTGACACCGCCCGACCGGGCGCAGGTCACCAGCGGCAGGTCGGCGTCGTCCTCGCCGGTCAGCGGATCGGGGCGGGTCGATCCGCAGGCGAAACTCCGGAGCGTCCGCTGCTGCACGGCGGGATCGGTGCTCTGCCGGTCCCGCTCGCGCGGCGGCGTGCCGGTGGACGCGCCCTCCGCCGTGCCGAGGACGGGCCGGAACCGCAGTTGCTTCGCCGGGCTGGACGCCCGCACCAGATCGAGGAACGTGGGAGCGCCCGTCGACGGGCTGGCCTCGGGCCGCGGGCCCGCGCCGCACCCGGCCAGTCCGAGTACCGCGATCCCCAGCACGGCCAGCCGCGAAATCCGCTGTCCGGCACGACGTTCCGGCATGACACCCCCAGGCTCATGATCGTTGCCGCGCCAGCTTAGGCCGTCACCCGGACACAGTGGGCCGCATCGCCGACGCCGGATCGAGGCCGGGTCCTTCCGGCAGCCGGGCCACGAGTCCGCCGGGCAGCCGCACCGGCGCGGCCGACGGGTAGCCGAGCGTCTTCGCGACGTCCGGCCGGGCCAGCGGATAGCGCCGGCCCAGGTCGGTGACCAGGGTGAGCGTGCCCGACGCGGCCTGCGCGGACGGCATCGCCTCGACGAGCACCGCCGAGCCCGGCGGCACGTAGACGCGATCAGCCAGCGGCGTGCCTGCGGCGGACCGGCCCGCGGTGGACAGCAGCTGGTTTTCCGGCGGCAGTTCCGGGCCGACGATCAGCTGCGGAGCGCTCGCGCCGGGAGCGTAGACCGCGCACAGCGTGGCGTCCTGATCGGACAGCCGGGCGACCTGCGGACGGGCGACCGGCGCGGCGTCCGCGGTGGCCGGGACCGGGTCCAGCTGACGGGCTGCGGCGGCTTCGGCCGGAGCGAGCGGAAGTGCGCGGGGCTGGGCGCCGGAGTAGGCGGCGCGGGCGAGCTGAGCGTCGGCCAGCTCGATTTGGTACTGCAGCTCGGTGATCGGGCGGAGCGCGTCCGGCTCGGCCGCGTAGTACTGCTGCCCGCCGCCCGCGGTGTGCACGACCAGCAGCGAGCCGGTCACCACGTCGGATCGCCCGGGGACAGCGGTCGACGGACGGCCCGCCTGTGCGGCCGGGAGCGGCCCGATCGGCGCGCCTTCGGGCACCACGTCCAGCCAGGCCTGTCCCGCGCGAGCCCACGACGCGGTGGTCAGCGCGAGCCCGGTGCCGACCGTGCCGTAGTCGGTGATCTTGTGCCGGTAGCCGTGCCAGAGCAGGTAGCGGTCCCCCGTCGACACGAGTTGCACCGGCAGCGCGGCGTCGGCCAATCCGGTCCCGCCGCCCGGTTCGGCCCCGGCCAGCAGGACCGATTCCTGGATCGCGCTCCCGGCGTTGTCGCGGGCCGGAGTCGAGCACAGCGACCACGATCCGGTCCGCAGGCGGTCCGGGCCGGGCAGCGCGTCCGGCGCGTCCGGGATCCCGATCCGCGGCCCGCGCGGGACTCCGGCCAGCGAATTCCCGGACACCTGCTCGGTCGCCGCGTGCTGGCCGAGCGCCAGCAGCGCGGAGGTGTAGTTCGCGACCGGGTACAGCCGCCCGTTCTGGAAGACGTACCGCGTGCCGGTCTCCTTCTCCACGATCACCGCGGCCTGGCCGCGCCAGGAATCGTTGCCGCCCGGCACGATCATCCCGTAGACGCCGACGCAGGCCAGCGACACGATCGCCAGCGCGATGCCCGCGAACGCGGCGGCTCCGGAGCGGCGGAAAGGAGGCTGTTCCGGATCGGTCTCGCGGGTGACCAGCGCGGAAATCGCGCGCTGGACGAGGAATTGGTAAGCCTGGAGCTGATCGCGTTTCGACGCCACGGCCCTCAGCCCCCCAGCCCGCGCACGTAGCCGTACAACCCGAGCACCCAGCACGCGATCGGCACCAGCGAGCACACCAGGAGGATTTCGGAGTACTCCGCGAACCGGCCGAGATACGGGTTCGGCGCGCGGGTGCTGAACAGGAGCCCGGCCGCGACGACGGCCGCCGCGACCACGAGCAGGATCGCCCCGGAGGACACCAGCGGCATCGCCGGCCCGGAGCCCGGTCCCGTCGCGAGCGCCGCGACCCCGGCCATTCCGGCCGCCAGCAACGGGATTCGCTGCCGGAGCGTCGGATACAGCCTGGCCCGCACCAGGAATCCGGCGGAGACCACCGCGACCAGCGTCACCGAAGCCGCGCTGCCGTCGTGCACGAGCAGCACTTCGCAGCACACCACCACCGCGGCCGCGCCGGCCAGCATCCCGGTGAGCAGGCCGTCCGCGCGGGCCACCGCGGCGTGCACGCGGTCGATCGGCGGCTGCGGATCGTCCCGCACCAGGTCCGCGGTCGAACGCGGAAGGACCGGCATCGGCACCTTGCCGAGCCGCAGCGCGAGCGGGGCGAACACAATGGACAGTGCCAGCAGTCCGGCGGCGAGCGCGGCCGCCGCCTGGTACGCCGCGAAATCGCCGCTCGCGCCGACGAAACCGCCGACCAGGGCGAAGATTCCGGCGGTGGCCGCGCCCGCGAACCACGACTGGGCCGCAGCGACGCCGAGGTAGCCCGCCACGGCCGCCAGCGTCAGCGCGACCCCCGCGAGCATCACCTGCCCCGGCGCGAGGTCGGTCAGCGCGTGCGTCCCGGCCGGCAGCAATCCGCCGCCGAGAAAAGCGAACGGCAGCGCGGCGGCGGCGAGCACCGCGCCCGCCCCCGCGTCACCGGCCGCCCGGGCGAGAACGACGCCAGCGACCAGCAGCAGTCCGGCGACCGCGAGCGCCCACACCGCCGGACCGGTCCACGGCGCACCGGCGCGGAGCACCGTGACCAGTCCTAACAGGACAGTCGCACCGCCCGCGGCCAGGCCCGCCGCGCGCGTGTGCCGCGGCCCCCACGCCCGGCCGAGCCCGCTGGCGCCGGTCGCGATCGCGTCCACCACGTCGTCGTACTCCGCTTCCGGCCACTCGGCTCTGGCCGGAAGCAGATGCAGCACCTCGCCGTCGCGCACCCGGTGCCCGGCGAGCGTGCGGCCGAGGTCGAACCGCGCCCCGTCGGGACGGCGCAGCTGCCAGCCACCGCCCGCCGCGCCGTCGTCGGCCAGCCCCTCGCCCGCGCGGGCGAGCAGGCCCGGCAGCAGCTCCGCGACGCTCGCGTGCTCCGGGAGCGCCATGTCGATCCGTCGTTTCGGGGCGGCGACCGTGACTCTGATCAAGCCGGCTGTCTGCATGCGCTCACCTTTCTCCGGGAACCGCCGTCGCGGGGAGCCGAGGCAGGAACCTGCCGTTGATCCGGTCGGCTTGCTGTATGTCCACAAAGGACTTTCGGCCACGGCAATACCCTTGCCCCATCGGTGTTTCCGGGGCAAGGGCAGGCCAACGGGTCGCGCTCAGGCACGCACTCCGCGAAGGGCGGTTTCGAGCCGGGCGGCGAAGTCCAGGACGGTGTCCGCGCGCGATTGCCATCCGGACGAGACGACGCGGTGCAGCGTACGCACCACCAGAACCGCGCCGCCGGATCCCGGGGTGATCATCAGCAGGCGATCGACGTCCCAGCTCTGGTGGGAAGTGCCGCTCGGCAGCGTTTTCGTCTGGCCCGCGCGGGTGCTCGACAGGCGGTTGGCGGCTTCGAGCAGCTCCGCGTCGGCGTTCAGCCGGTTCGCGACCGCCGGGTCGCCCTCGAACGGGGCGAGTCCCCGGCCGCCGGGCGCGCCGAGCGAAACCCGCATCGGGTCCGGCAGGCGCAGCGGCACCGCGTAGACCAGCGCGCCCAGGCCGAGCGCCCGCCGCACCGCGGTGCGGCCGCTCATGACCGCGGCGCGGAGCTCGAACGGACGGGGCTGCTGAGCGTCGAGATAGACGAAGCAGTCGGTCGGCGCGGGCATGCCGCTGAAGCGTTCGCGCGGCGGCAGAAGACTGCCTGCCGGGACGCCGGTGCTGTTGCCCGGCAAGCTCATCGACGCCGGGGCGGCGGCGAGGCCGAGTTCCTTCTGGACGGTCGCGGCGACATCCGCGGCGACCGTGGCGGGCTCGGCACGACGGCCGGTCCACAAGGCGGCGGGCATCAGAATTCCCCCTTCGATTTCAGGCCGGGCGCGCGGACCCGCTCAGCAGCTCGCGATTTTCAGGCCGGGCGCGCGGACCTGCTCAGCTCGTCGAAACGCGCTGAAGCGGCTTGCAATTCGGATTGGAAGCGGCCCGGCCGCAACTGCGCGAGTTCCTGCCAGCTGTCCACCGCCGCGCGCGCCTTGGCCAGCGCGTCCTGTCCGCGGGCGGCCAGCTCGTCGCGTTCGGCGTCGAACTGCTGCGCCTGCCGGAGCACGGCCTGCGAGCGGTCCTCGACCGGTGCCGGCGCGGCTGCTTCCGCCCGGGCGACGCGGCGCTTGCGGATCGTCATGCTGAGCCAGCCGACGCCGAAGATGATCAGGCCGGTGAGGATGGGCTTGGCGAGAATGTGCCAGATGTCCATGGGTGGTTCCTTGTCCGTTCCAGGCGGCGCCGGGCCGCCGAAGCTGCGGTGACGGGATCGAAACTAGGCAGCGGCGGATGAGGTTTCGATGACACGCGCCCGCGAGGCAGGAACCTGCCCGGGCGTTGCGCCGGACAGGCCCGCACAGGGGAGAATGGGAGCCATGAGCATCGGGGTGGGCGAGGAGCGGCTGCTCGCCGAAGGACCGGTCGCCAAGGTCTACGCGGGCCGGCTGGCGGGCGAGGACGTGGCGGTCAAGGTGTTCGACGGCGTCCTCGACCGCGACACGACGGCGCGGTTCGACCGGGAACGCAAGGCGCTCGCCGCCGTGCGCGGCGAACGGGCGATCCTGCCGGTCGACGAGGTGGGCGAACTCTCGGGCGGCCGGCTCGGCGTGCGGATGGAGCTGTGCCAGCGGTCGCTGGCGCACCTGCTCGACGGACAGTTGCCGGTGCGCGACGTACTCGCCGTCGGCTGGACCGTCTCGGCCGCACTGGCGGCGGCGCATCAGGTCGGCGTCGTGCACGGCGGGGTGACGCCGCACAACGTGTTGCTGCGCCGTTCGGGGGAACTCGCGCTCGCCGATTTCGGGCTCGCCTTGCGCCGCCGTTTCCCGCGCGACCCCCTGCACGCGGTGGACTACGCCGCCCCGGAAACGCTGCGCGACGACGCCCTCTCCGAAGCAAGCGACCTGTACGGCCTCGGCGCGGTGCTCTACACGGCGCTCACCGGCTCGTCGCCGTTCCCGCGCCACACCGGGCAGCAGCGCGCCGAACGGATCCTGCAGGTGTTCCGCGACCCCGTGCCGCCGATCCGGGTGCCCGGGACACCGCCCGCGCTGGCCGACCTGATCGGCCGGCTGCTGGCCAAGGACCCGGCGGACCGCCCGCAGGACCCGGCCGCGGCGGCGGAGACACTGGAGCGGCTGTACCGGGCCAGCGCTGCTCCGGCCGAGGTGGAATTCGACGATTTCGCGGGGCAGGGGCAGCAGGGCGGCTTCGGCGGGATGGCCGCGCAGCCACGCGGGTTCGGCGGGGCGCCGCAACCGGGCGGGTGGCTTGGTGCCGCGTCGGGGGCTGGGGGTTTCGCCACGCCGCAGCAGGCCGGTTGGCCCGCCGCCGCACAGCAGCCCGGCAATTTCGCCGCGCCGCAACAGCAACCCAGCGCTCCGGGCGGCACACCACCGCAATCCAGCGAGTGGCCTGTCACTGCCCAACTGCCCGGGCCCGTCGCACCACAGCAACCAGACGGCGGTGCCACCGCCGCACCGCAGCCTGGCGGTTGGCGCGGCCCCGCCCAGCAGCCGAGCGGTTTCGCCGCGTCGCAGCACCAAGCTAACGGTTCGAGCGGCGTTCCCCAGCAACCCGCCCACGTCTCCGGCGCACCACACCAACCCGCCGACCGGTCCAACCCCGCCCAGCAATCAGGTGCCTTCGCCGCACCGGGGCACGATCCCGGCGGTGCGGGCGGAGCTCTTCAACAGCCCGGCAGCCAGCAAAGCCCCGTCGCGCACCTGCCCGGAACCGGCCACGCACCACACCAACCCGCCGGCTGGGCCAACCCCGCCCAGCAACCGAGCGCCACACCCCAGCAACCCCACGTCCCAAGCGGCGCTCCGCACCAGCCCGCCAACTTCTCCACTGCACCCGCACCGACCCCCGGCCGAACCCTCCTCCACACCTTCGACGACACCAAAGAACCCCGCCGGGACCGGAAGCTGCCGAAGATCACCTGGTGGCCCGCCCTCGCCGCCGGGCTGGTCGCCGCGGTCGGTGCGCTCATCGCGGTCCCGATGCTGACCTCGAAACAAGACCCCCGCCCCGCGCTCCCCCTCCCGAACGCGCCGTCCTCGGGGCAGCTCCCGCCCGCCGAACGGCCCGCCGCCCCGGACGTGCATCTCGCCCTGGCCGCGCCCGCCGATCTCGGCACGCAGATCAAGCTCGCCTGGACCGCCGAGGGGAATTTGGACTTCGCGGTCGTCGTGGGCGCCGAGCGCATCCCGCCGATGGTCCTCGTGGCCAACCGCAATCGCACGATGTCGGTCCCGGTCGACCCGGCGCGCAAGTACTGCTTCCAGATCCGCGCGACGGACGGCAACCACGTCTACGAAACTCCCCCGGTGCCGATTCGCGGCGCCGTCTGCACTTCCTGACCGCACCGTCCTAAGCGGACCGCCGGAACAACGGACGAGGATCGAATACCGCGCGCACCCGCTTCAGCCAAGGACGTCCGGCCAGCGCCCGGCGCAGTTCCCGGATCTCCATCCACGCCACCCCCACCGCGCTCTCCGACGGCGGGAACCGCGACCACAGCGCCGAATCCATCACGCCGGACAGCCGCAGCACCGGCTCGCCCACCCGCTCCCCCAGCGCCGACCCGGCCGATTCCGCCAGATCCCGGGGCGTCATCCCCACTCGGTAAGCGACTCCGTGTGCGCGCAGCCGGTCCCGCGCTTCCGCCCACGCACCGAAAATCGCGTCTTTGCCCAGGCGGCGACGTCGGCGTCTGGTCCGGAGAAGCTTCGCCAACGGCACCGCGACCAGCCCGCACAGCAGCACCACGGGCACCACCGCCGCGGCGATCCACCACGGCCAGCTGGCCGATCCGGAGACGGAGGCGGCGGCTTCCGGTTTGCCACCCGGCGGCGCGACCGGCGGCTGGAGCTTTTCCAGCGGCGGCAACTGCGACTGGGCCCGCCCGGCCGCGCCTGCCAGACCGGACGACTTCGCGGACGTGGTCGCGGACTTCGTCGGGTCCAGCGGCACCCAGCCGACCCCGGCGACCGCCACCTCCGGCCACGCCAGCGCGTCTCCGGCGTGCACGACGTGCTCCCCGGCGGTGTCCGCGCCGCGGTAGCCGACCACGAGCCGCGCGGGAATGCCGGTGATCCGGGCCAAAGCCACGTACGCGGCGGCGAACTGTTCGCTCGTCCCCCGTTTCGAGACGGTCAGGAACTGCCGCAGCTGCGGCCAGGAAGCCCCGGTCGGCAGGTCGTCGCCGACCGCGAGCTGATAGTTCTGCTGGAGAAATCGCTGCAGTTGCAACGCGGATTGGAACGTCGGGCGCAGACCGTGCACCGCTGTCCAGGCGAGCCGGGCGACGTCGTCGGGCACCGCGCCGACACCGCTGAGGCCGCCCGGCGCGTCCGCGTCCACCGGCGCGGTGGCCAGGGATTTCGCGTCCGCCTCCGGTGCCGACCAGGTCATCCGGTAGTCGGTCTGCCCGCCCGGGGAGGCCGACAACAGCACGCCCGCGCCGGGGTCCACGAGCGGCGCGGCACCGGTCACGCTGGTCAAGCCGGGCTGGCTCGGCAGCCACGGCCCGGACAGCGGCGGCACGCTCAGCTCCGCCGAGGCCTCCGGCGCGCCGGGAATACCGTCCAGTCTCTGGCCGAGCCGCCGCAGCTTCGGTTCCGCCGACCAGCCCGCGCCGTCGAACCCGTTCAGCACGACCAGCCGCCATCGGTCGACCGGAGCCGTGCTTCGGTAGCTGAACACCGGGCGCGCCGGATCGGCCAGCTGCCCGGCGATCTCGTCGAGCGGGTTGCTCACCGGAGTTTGCGGAGGCGGCACCGGATGGCCGTCCGCGAGCCGGAACGGCTCCCGCCCCGCCGGGTCGAGCCCGCCGAAAGCGACTGCTCCGGCGGCGATCGCGACCACCAGCGGGAGCACCGCCAACGCCGCTGAGCCGGACGGCCGCCGCAGCCGCAGCGACCCGCCTCCAGAACGCGCCGCCCACAGCATCAGTCCGGCAGGCGCGAAATATGCGACGGCGGCGTACAGCGCGGCGAAACCGGTCAGCGCCTGATACGCCTGCGCAAGACCCGCGACCGCCAGGCTCGGCAGGAGCGCCACGAGCGGCATTCGCAGGCGCAGCAACAGTTCCAGCCCGAGCACGACGGCAAGCAGCACCGCCAGCGGCACGAACAGCAACTGCCCGGGGTCCGGTCGCGCGGGCCAGGTCGATTGCAGTGTCTGCAGCCAGCTCTCGGTCAGCCCGTGGCTCAATCCCTGAAGCGAGGCACCCGTAGGCAACCCGGAGAGAGTGGTCGAAAACAGCGTCGTCTCAACGATTCCGAGCAATCCGGCGACCAGCACGACCAGCGGACGCCACGCTGCCAGCCGCGGCAGGCGAAGGCACAGCTCGGCACTCGCGTAGCCGAGCGCCGCGACTACGAGCACCGGCAGCAGCAGCGCCGACAACCCGAAAACCGGCGCGAACAACAGCCCGGCCACCGACGTGGCACCGAGCAGTCCGGTCACCGCCAACCGGGCGTTCACCCGTCGCCCCGGGCATTCCACTTCGCCGCCGCGTCCACGGCGTCCGTCGCGTCGATCGAGCCGGCGCGCACGCCCGGTTCGCGAACGCCCAGCCGGATAACGGTGTCCGGACGCCAGCGCAGCGCCGCCCCGAGATCGGCCTCCGGCCCGGTGACCACGACCAGTGCCCCGCCGGGCCGCGCGCCGGCCAGCCGCGCCGCGGGCAGCAGCAACGCATCGTCCGGGTCTTGCGCGGCCAGGCAGAGTTCGTCCAGCAGCAAGCGAGCCGTCGGAACGCCGGTCCCCACTGGGGTTTCGAGCCCGGACGACGTCAGCAGCCGGCAATGCTGGCCCGCCATCGCGGACGCGTACAGCAGCGACGCCACGACTTCGACCGCTTCCTCGAACACCTCCGGTCGCATCGCCTCCGACCGGGTGTCGAGCACCGCGGTGAGCCGCGATTGCGCCGGATCGGCGTAGTCGCGCACCATCAATCGTCCGGTCCGCGCGCTGGCTTTCCAGTGCAGGTGCCGGACTTCGTCGCCGAGCATGTATTCGCGCACGGCCAGCAGATCCGCGGAACCGCGCAGCGGCGGATCGGTGATCGGGCCGTCGTGGTGGTGGCGCGGATGTCCGGAAGCGGCCGGGCGCATCGGGTTCAGCCGCGGGTGCACCCACAGGCAAGCGGCGGCACCCAGCGTCCGGTCGGCGCGCGCGAACCCGAACGGATCCGACCGGTGCAGCACCAGCGGCCCGACCTCGAGCCTGCCGCGCACACTGGTCGGCAGCTCGTAGTGGTAAGTCGCCTCCGCGCCGGGCGCGAGCGCGCGAACCTGCACCTCGCGAACGTCCGCGCCGACGCAATCCTGCGCGGAGAATCCGCCGTGCCGTCGCTCGCTTTCGTTGCGCACCGCCAAAGTCGCCAGTGCCGGACGGCCGCGTTCGATGCGTTCCGGGTGCACGGACCGCGAAACCTCGGCCTTCGGCCGGGCCCGGGTCACGAGCACCGCGGCGACCACGGCGCCGGCCGCGATCCCGGCGAGCACGCGCAGCAGCGGGTATCCGGCCAGTTCGCCGAGCGCGTAGCCCAGCACAGCACCGGCGAGCGCCGCGATTCCGCGGCGGGTGAGCCGCACCGCTCAGCGCCCAGGAGCGGCCGTCGGAGCGGCGGTGTCGGCGAGCAGTTCGGCGACGACGTCCTCGGCCCGCCGCTGGTTCAATTCGGCGTCCGGGGTCAGCACCAGCCGGTGGCACAGCACCGGAAGCGCCACGTCCTTGACGTCGTCCGGGGTCACGAAATCGCGGCCGTGCGTGGCCGCGAGGCCCTGTCCGGCGCGGATCAGCGCGATGCTGCCGCGCGGGCTCACGCCGTAGCGCACGGCCGGATGGCTGCGGCTCGCCGCGGCGAGCCGGACCGCGTACGACACGACCTCCGGCGCCAGGTACGCCTGCCGCACGCGGGCGATGACCTGCTGCACGTCCTCGATCCGCAGCACCGGCCGCAATTCGTCGGCGGTGACGCCCGCGCAGTCGCCCATCACGACCATCACTTCCGCGTCGTGGCTCGGATAGCCGACCGACAACCGCATCAGGAACCGGTCCAGCTGCGCCTCGGGCAGCCGGTAGGTGCCCTCCATCTCGATCGGGTTCTGGGTCGCCACCACCAGGAACGGCCGCGGCACCGGCGTGCTGACCGCGTCGACCGTGACCCGGCGCTCGGCCATCGCCTCCAGCAGCGCCGCCTGCGTTTTCGGGGTGCCGCGGTTGATCTCGTCGGCGAGCACCACGTTGGCGAAGATCCCGCCGGGGTGGAACTGGAACTTCTCGGCGTGCTGGTGGTAGACCATCACGCCGAGGATGTCGCCGGGCAGCAGGTCCGGGGTGAACTGGATGCGGTTCCACCGGCCGCCGACGCTGGCCGCGAGGCACCGCGCGAGCGTGGTCTTCCCGACCCCGGGCACGTCCTCGATCAGCAAGTGCCCCTCGGCGAACAGCGCCGCGACCGCCATCCGGACGACGTCCGGGTGGCCGCGCAGCACCGTCTGCACGTTGTCGGCAATGAGGTCGTAGGCCGCTTTCGGCGTGAAGCTCACGTTCGCCCTTCTCATGAAGTGGTCGGAGTGCCGGTCCAGCTGTCGTTCGCCGAACCCGCCGAATTCCGGATCGTAGCCTTGATCGTGATCGCCCCCATCCAGACCACGTTGGAAATCGTGAGCTGGGTGGTGCCGGAACAGGACTTCGCGGGCGAAGTCGCTCCCATGAACGAGGCCTGGCAGGTGGCCGCGCCGCCGTTGGGGTCCGCGTCGACTGTCACGATCAGCGCGTTCGTGCTGCGCACGCTCGTGATCTTCACCGACGGCGGGCCGGACGCGAGAGTCGCCCGCGCCGAACCGGGACTGCCGGTGAGCTGCCCCGAGCCGTACGAGGTGATCGCCCGGACCGTGAAAGTGATGGTGCCGCTCAGACCCTGGAAGCTGGTCGACGTCCCGGACACCGACCGGTCGCCCTGTCCGGACGCGCTGACCGCGTAGTGGTCGAGGTCCGCGCCGTGCAGGTCCGGCGTCGTCCAGCTCACCGAGACCGCGCCGTTCGACCCGACGGTCGCGGTGACCTTCGGCGCCTCCGCGGCACCGCCGGGCACGATCGAGCGGGAACTGGCCGCCGCGCCCCGGCCCGCGGAGTTTTCCGCGGCCACGCTGAACGAATAGGACTGGCCGTTGGTCAACCCGCTCACGGTGACCCGCGACCGCGCACCGTCCACTGTGGTCGAACCGCCGTCCCACGACACCACATACCGGGTCACGCGGGAACCGTTGCTGGGGGCGGACGTCCACATCACCGTGGCCGAACCGGTGCCCGGGGTCGCGCGGACGTTGCGCGGCGCGCCCGGCGGGGTCGGCTTCGCGACCGGCGGAGGCGGATTGTCCCGCTGCGCGGGCGGACCCGGCGGACCCGGCGGCGCGGGTGGCTGGCTGCTGGGCGTGGTTTCCGGCTGCGGCGGCGGGGTGGGCTTCGGCTGGGTCTTCGCGCTGACGTCCACATCCGCGGCCACGCCGTTGCCGCCGTCGACGACGACCATGTGCGAGCCGTCGTGGTTGTCGACGTAGATCCGGTGGTCCTGGCCGAGCGACAGCCGCGCTTCGCCGCCGCCCTCGGGCACCGCCTTGCTGCTCTTCAGCGCGCCCTTGCTGTCGTAGGTGCGCACCTCGTGCCGAGCCTGGTCGACCACGGCGACGGTGTGCGACGTCGCGACCGGGCCGGCGTAGTGGCCGCCCTTCTCCAGCGGTACCGAAACCGGCCGCGCGACCGGACGGCTCTGCAGCAGGCCGGCGGCGTCGATCAGGTGCAGCTGGCCGTGATCCGGGTCGACGACGGCGAGCCGCCCGTCGACGTCATCGCTGGCCACCTGGACGGTCGCGGGCAGCGAGAGCCCGATGTCGGCCGGGTCGCCGAGCCCGTTCGCGCCGACCGAGCGGAGCACGCTGGCCGTCGTGTCGAGCACGACGGGACGGTCGCCGACGATCGAGAGCGACGCGTCGTGTCCCTGCGGCAGCTGTGCGGGGCAGGTCAGGAGCGTGGCGCCGCGCGGGAGGTCGCAGATCGAGCCGTTGTCGATGCGATGCACCCAGACCGTGCCGTCGGACGTCGTGACCGGCGCGGACAGCGGTCCGCCTGCCGGGGCGGTCGCCGCCGGGTCGCCGAGCCGCGCGATCTGCCCGGCGTTGCGGTACACGAGGTACGGGCCGCCCGTGACCTCCAGCACGACCGGTTCCTCGGCGGCGGGCGGCGCTTTGCTGCTCTCGACGCCGAGCGTCGACTTGCTGAACTCGGTGATCCGCGTCCGGTCGACGACGTAGCCCGAACGGCCGCCTTGCGCGACCGGGCTGCCCGCCTCCGCGCCGGGGACCGCCGCCTGGGCGTCGACCTGGCCGGTCGCGCCGTCGACGTGCACCGCCGACTGCGACGAGGTGTTGTAGACCCAGTGCCCGGCGTCGGCGAACTGCATGTCCGCGGGCAGCGAGGCGTGCCCGGTGACGGCGATGCCGACCACGGCGAGGGCGGCGACAACGACCGTACCCAGCCGGAACATGGCGGCGCGCCTCGCGCGCGGCGTTTCTGTGGTCACCGGAGGACCGTAACGGGGTCGGCTACAGCCGAGATACATCCGGAACCCATGCCCGGACGCTAGAGCACGCCGTTGAAATCCTGATTAAACGAGCTGTCACGGAAACCTCAGCTTCTCCCCGCGACCCTGTCCGGGACGTGAGGAGAGCTGCCGTGACCCATCCCGGCGAGGCACATCCCGGCCGGCGCGCCAGCGCCCCCGCGCGAGGAGTCCCGGAGCCGATGCCGCTCGCCCGGCCGATCGGCCAAGGCCAGCGGATTCCCGTGCCGGCGGACGCGCAGGCAGCGGCCCGCAGCGCCGCGCTGGCGGCGCTCACCGCGGCGAGAGCAGCGGCTCCTCCCCCGGCGGCGACCTACGCCCAGCCGTGGCGTCCGGTCGTCACGACCCCGCCGCCGGCTCCAGCGCACCTGCCCGCGGAACGACGTCGCCGATGGGGCGCGCTGCAGATCGTCTGCGGGCAACTGGTGCTGGTGGCAGCGGTCCTTGCGATCGGCAGGCCGTGGCCGGTGGCGGCCACGATCGGGCTCGGCGCCGCTGTGCTGCTGGCCCTGACGGCACTGCGCTACCACGGCCGCTGGGGCTACGAATGGCTGTCGCTTTCGGTCGGTTACGCACTGCGCGACCGGGAACGCGAACTGGCCGACGCCGACGAGACCGGCCGTGCCCTGCTGCGCACCCTGTCACCGGAGGGTTCCGGACATCCCGGGCAACTCGGCGACGATCCGGTGTTCCTCTTCAGCCGCACGGACGGGATCAGCGCCGTCCTGCGCCCGGATTCGCTCCCGCCGACCCCGATCCCCGGCCCCGAAGCGCTGCTGCCGCCCGCCGAACCGGGCACCGGCTTCGCCGCCCAGGTGCTCTACCACGCAGGCGTCGACCGTCGGCAACCACCGCGGATTTGGCTTGCGCTGCAGGCATTGCGCACCGTCGAGCGATACGAGGACGATGTGGTGCGCCAAGCGCTGGCCAACGCACTGAGGCGCGTGCAGCGTCGCTTGCGCCGCGACGGCCTGCCGACGACTCCGTTAGGAGAGCCCGAATTTCTCGGCTCGATCGCTTCGCTCGCGCACGTCACCGCGGGGCGCACCCAGGTCCGGGAGCAATGGCGGCTTTGGCACAGCGGCACGGTGTCCCAGGCGGCATTCCGGCTGGACGGCTGGTCTGCGCTCCCGCCAGCGACTACTCCTCGCTTGATCCACGCTGTGCTCGGCGCGACGTCCCAGACCGCGGTGACGCTCTCGCTGAGCGCCCGCCGCTCGGCCGGAGCGCCCGAGGTCACGGCCGCGGTGCGGGTCGCCTCCCCTAACGCGGCGGCGGTCGAGCAGGCGGCCCAGGTGCTGGCCCGGCTCACGGCGGAATGGGGCCTCCGGCTGGACCGGCTCGAAGGCCGTCAGCACGACGGGTTGACCGCCACTTTGCCGCTGGGGTCTTTCTGCTGAGTTTCAGTTCCGCAATTCCCGGAAAACCGCCCTTTTCCCGGTCTCCGTCGCTAATCTGCGTTTCCACCCTGATTGCGTACGGAGAACGACACGATGAACGCCCCCGCTTTGCGCGATTCCCCGGCGATACGCCCGACAACGGCCGCCGCGGCCGCCGCGTTCGGCACCGTCGCCAGCGTCCTGATCGGGACTCCGGAACCGCTTTCGCCCTTCGTGGCTTCGGTTACGCCGACCGGGTGGAGCGGCGGGGTCGTGCTGGCCCAGATTGTCCCGATGATCGGGATTCTGGTCGCGGTTTTCACCATTCGATGGTGGCCGTGGACATTGCTGGCGGGCACCGTCCTCGCCATTCCTCGCACGCTCGCTCCGCTGCTTCCGGACGGACTCGGCGCGCATCCGTCGATCGGAGTAATCGCGAGCGTCGGCGCGCCGATGGTCCTGATCGCCGTGCTCGGCGCGGCCCAAGAGCTGCACCAACGCGGCGCGCGGAAGACCGGGCTTTCGCTGACGGGGCTGGCGCTCGGATGCCAGATCTTCGCCGCCGCGCTCACCGGCGTCCGGTGGCTCTCGCTGCCGCTGGGCGGAGATTTCTGGCGGGTCGCGCTCGGCGTGCTCGGGATCGTCGGGGCCGTGCTGGCGGTTGTCGGCCAGCGCTTCCGCCGCAACGACAGCGCCTGGCCGGAGCCAACCGCACCCGGGCCGCGTCTCGCGGTCGCGGCGGTCTGCGCGGTGCTGCTGCCCATGCTCGCCAGCCTGGTGGACGACAGCCTGGTCAGCCGGACGCTCGGGGTGTCGCCGAGTTCGCTGGCCCGGCACCCCGGGGTCGCCCCGACCATCGCCGGACTCGGGGTGCTGGTCCTCGCGGTCGCGATCACCGCGGTCGCCGGGGCTCGGGTGTTTTTCGGCGTGGCGACCATGGCGCTGGTCCAGCTGGGCGTCGCCGGCCCCCTGCTGCTGGCCCTGTACGCGACGGTGGCCGACCCGATCCTCAGCTGGATCGCGGCGGCCGCCGGTGTCGCCGCCGGATGCTGGGCCGCGGCGACCCGGTGGCGGGCCCAGTTCGCCGTCGGCGCCGGGGTGCTCGCGGCGTTGGTGTTGTGCGTCCTCTCGTTCGCGACCGACGGAAAGCCGGAGAAGATCATCGACCATCAGGCTTCGGCGGCCGGGGCGCTCCTGCTGGCGGTGCTCGCCGCGACCGCCGCGGTCATGGTGGCGACTGCCGCCCCGATCACCGTGCCCGGCGCGCTCCCCGCCTCCTTCGGCCCGATCACGTCAACGGTCATCCTCGGCGGCGGCGCGGCGCTCGTCGCTGCCCGGCTGCACGAGGAGGACTCCAGCACCGGCGAGCTCGCTCCAGCGCATCACCTTGGGCTGAACGCGACGCTGCTGTTCCTCGCGGCACTTCTGGTGGCGGGGTTCGCCGGGCTGCAAGCGCTCCGGGCGGCACAGCAGCCTGCCGCGCCGTCGGAGGTTGGGCCGTCCGCGGAGGGAGCCTGACACTGCCGCACCCACGAACCTCGGCGTCCTTTATGGACGTTCCACACCAACCGCTCCCAAGCCGTCCATCCGCAGCGTTCAGCCGTGCCACGACCCCCACAACGCCGCATAAGTCCCCTGTGCGGCAAGAAGCTCGTCATGACTGCCGAGTTCAGTGAGCCTGCCATGCTCCAGCACCGCGACCCGGTCCGCGTCGTACGCGGTGTGCAGGCGGTGCGCGATCGCGATGACCGTCCGGCCCTCCAGGACCGCGGCCAGGGCTCGTTCGATCCGGCGCGCCGCGTTCGGGTCGAGCATCGCGGTGGTCTCGTCGAGGATCACCGTCCGCGGGTCGGCCAGCAGGACCCGGGCTAGCGCGATCTGTTGTGCCTGGGCGGGATCGAGCGAAGGGTCGCCGCGGGCCGGGTCGCCGAGTTCGGTGTCCAGGTCGTCCGGGAGGGGGCGGGTCCAGCCGACGGCGTCCAGCGCCGAGGCGAGCCGGGCGTCGGGGGCTTCGGGGGCCGCCATCGCCAGGTTGTCCCGGAGGGTTCCGACGAAGACGTGGTGCTCCTGCGTGACCAGCAGCGCCCGGCCGGGGGCGAGCCGGTGCACGTCGACGCCTCCCAGGGTGATGCTGCCCGTTCGCGGGGTGTCCATTCCGGCCAGCAACCGGGCGAGCGTGGACTTGCCCGCGCCGGACGGGCCGACGATCGCCAGCCGTTCGCCGGGGCGCACGGTCAGGTCCAGGTCGTGGAGGACGTCGGCGGCGCCGTGGTAGGCGTAGCGCAGGGCCTTGACCTCGATCCGGTCGTCGACGGGCACGGCCCCGGCCGGCTCGTCATCGGCGGCGGCTTCGGCGACGCCCTTGATCCTGGCGAGGGAGGCACCGCTGCTTTGCAGTTGCTCCAACCAGAACAGGACGTGGTCGAGCGGATCCACGAGCTGCCACAGGTACAGCCCGGCCGCGATCACCGCGCCCAGGCTGACGAGCCCGGCCCGGTGTGCGGTACCGCCCCCGACGAGGATCGCCGCGACCGGGATCGAGTGCGCGAAAACCGTTCCGGGGATGAACACTGTCCGCAGCGACAACGTCCGCATCCGGGCGGCATACGAAGCGGAGATCGCGCGTTCCGCGGCGTCGATCCGCTGCTGCTGCAAGCCGAACACCTCGACGGCCCGGGCTCCTTCGGCGGTCGCGGCCATGGCGTCGGCGAGCGCGGAGTTGGCCTCCCCCTCGGCAAGGTAGGCGGTGCGAGACCGGTTGAGATACCACCGGGTCACGCACCACATCAGCGGAATCCCCGCGAGCGCGCACAGGCCGAGCAGCGGATGCAGCGCGAAAACGGCGCCGAGGATGAACACCGCTTGCACCACCGAAACGAACAGGTCCGGGACCGCGTCGCGCAGAGTGCCGCCGGCCTGCGCGACGTCGCTGGACCCTCGCGTGATCAGATCTCCGACGCCCGCGCGTTCCACCACGGACACCGGCAGCGCGAGCGTGTCGTCCACGAATCGCTCCCGCAGGCTGGCCAGCGACCGTTCCCCGAACCGGAACGCCGCGTACCGCGCGAACCGGGTGACCAGCATCTGCGCCACCGCGAAGGCGACGATCGCGACGGCCAGTAAGTCCACAGTGGACATTTCCGCGCCCGCGGTGACCCGGTTGACGATCTCGCCGACCAGCCACGGGGCGGCGAGGCCGAGCGCGGCCGCCGCACAGTTCAGGACGACGATCACGGTGACGGCGCGCGGGTCGGCGCGGAGGAGCCGCAGGGCCTCGTGGCGCACTGCGCGGCTGTCCGCGACCGGCAGCGACACACCGCTCACACCGCACCTCCGCGAGCGACCAGCGCCTGGTAGTCAGCGACCCGGGCAAGCAAATCCGCATGCGAACCCGCGGCGACAACCCGCCCGTCGCTCAAGAAAGCGACCCGGTCCGCCTTTGCCAGCAACAGCGGCGACGTGGTCACCACCACCGTGGTCCGCCCCTGCCGCGCCGCCCGGAGCCGGTCCGCGATCAGCGATTCGGTATGCGCGTCCACCGCCGCCGCGGGATCGACCAGCAGCAGGACGTCCGGATCAGCGAGCACGGCACGCGCCAGCCGCAGCCGTTGCCGTTGGCCGCCGGACAGGCTCCAGCCCTTTGCGTCCACTGTGGACGAAAGGCCGGAGGGCAGCGCGGCCAGCACATCTTCCGCCGCCGCGACCTCCAAAGCCGCCGCAATCGCGGCGTCATCCCGTTGCGCGGCAAGGGTTTCGCGCAGCGGCCCGGCGAACAGGTACCCGTCGACGTCGCTCAGCACAACCCGGCGCCGGACCTCCGCCAGCGAGACCGCGCTGAGGGGAACCTCGCCCCATCGGACGTCCGAGTCCGTGAGCCGGGCGAGCCGTTCCAGGACCGCGGCGGCCTCGGCCGTCGTCGAAGGCGCGAGCACCAGGAACTCCCCCGCGCGCACCTCCAGCCCAGAGGCGCGATCTGTCATCGGCGCCTGCCCCGGCGGGCCCGAAAGCGCACCGGGGCGCGAGGTGACCTCGGGGCGCAGCAACAGGATCCGCACCACCCGCCGCGCGGCCACCAGACCAAGACTGATGTCCCCCGCGCCCTCGATGAAGTACGAGACCGGCACCACCAGCACGGCCACATACCCGTACACAGCGACCAGCTCGCCGATCGTGATCTCCCCCGCCGCGGTCATTCGCGCCGCGATCCACGTGACCGCGCCCAGGAACAGCGCGGGCAGCCCGACGCCGAGCGCCTGGATCCAGCTGATCACCGCGCCGATCCGGTTGCCCTCCGCGCGCAGCGCCTGCGACGCACCGCGGTAACCGCGCGCGAACCGGTCCTTTCCGCCGATTCCGCACAGGATTCGCAGTCCTCCGGCGATATCGGCGGCCCGGGTCGTCAGCGCCGCCTCCTGCCGCCGGTACTCGGTCTCCACGTGCTGGAGCCGCCTCAGCAGCGGTCCGGTGAGCACGACGAGCAGCGGCACCCCGAGCAGGACCACGAGCGCCAGCGTCGGCGACACCGAGAACAGCAGCACCGCGACCACCGCGAACGCCACGACGCCGCCGAAACCGGGGCCGGTGACCGTCAAAGCCCAGCTGATCCGCATGACGTCGGTCGCCGAGATGCTGACGACCTCGCCCGCCGAAACCTTCCGCGGCAGGGTCGCGCCGACCTCGACGGCCTGGCGCGTCAAGGCCCGCACGGTGCGGAAGGAAGCATCCATCCGGACCTGTGTCATGGTGCGGTGCCGCACAGTCTCCAGCGTCGCATTGACCGCGCCGATGCCCACGATCGCGGCGGCCCAGCCCAGCAGCGCCGCCGTGCTCCCGCCGCGCAGTCCCTCGTCGACGGCGCGCGACAGGAAGTACGGCGGCAGCATCAGGCAGCCCATCCACGCCGCGCTCACCAGCCCGCCGGACAGCACCCGGCCCGGCTGGCACCGCACCAGCCACCACAGGTAGCGGCCGGGCCCCCGGGTGTCCGGGTCAGCCACCGGCGCCGTCCTGAACCGTCACCAGTCCCTTCGCCACCAGAGTGTCCACAGTGGACGGCAGTTCGCCGGCGCGCGCGTCACCCTCGGCTAACCGGCGCAAGACCTTCTCCTCGTTGTCCCCCAAGGGGAGCACGCGCGAGTGGTTGCGGTCGAGGGCGATCGTGATCGCCAGGTGAGACTTTTCGAAGCCCGCGTGAGAGGACTCGGAGTCGTCGAAGTGGACCGCACCGGAGTTCGCGACCACCACGCGGTGCAGCACGACACCGTCGGCCAGCGACAGTTTCGCCTCGGCGGGAAGCGGATCGGCCGCTTCGCCACCGCCGTCGAAGAACTTCCGGAACGCATTGGGACCGAACCGGGCGGTGTAGAGGATGTCCTCCGGCACGTCGATCAGCGCGACCTCCGGGTAGAGCCGCTGGATCCGCTCGGCCAGCCCGGTCGAGACGCCGGTGTCCTCCTCGTAGTCGAGGTGGTACCAGCGGCGCGCCGGGTCGTCCTTGACGGTGATCCCGTACACCTCGGGCTCGTCGGCGATCGGCGCGCCCTTGAGCAGCCGGAACGTGCCCGCGTCGGCGCGGCCGATCACGTGCCGGTGGTCGCGGACGAACCGGTAGGTGTCCTCCGCCTCGGCCGCCGTCTCCGACGGGAAGTCGCTGAACACCCCGGCTTCGACGGAGATCCCCGCGGTGTGGCACATCTCGAGGATACCGGCCATCCGCTGCGGGGTCGTGCCCTTGTCCATCGCCTTGAGCACGCGTTCGTTGGCGCTTTCCAGTCCCATGTAGAGCCGCACGCACCCGGCTTCGCGCATGGTCGCGAACACTTCCGGGGTGAAGCCCTTCTCGAAGCGGGCGACGCCGTGCCAGCTGATGTCGGTCTGCCGTTCCAGCAACGCCTCCGACAGCGACCGAAGGTGAGCGGGCAGCATCACGTCCGCCTCGAAGGAGAACACGTCCTCGCCGGTCGACGCGACGACGGACGCCACGTCCTCCGCGATCAGTTTCGGCGAACGCATCCGGTAGGGCGCGATCTTGATGAAGGCGTAGTTGCAGAACGCGCACCGGTTGAAGTAGCAGCCGCGCGTGGGCATCATGCAGATGACCCGCTTGGGCGCGAAGTAGTCGTTCAGCGGCAGCATCGTGAAATCCGGGGCGGGCAGCCAGTCCAGGTTGAGCTGGTAGGTCGGGTCGAGCTGCTCGCGGACCGCGCCGCCGGCGTAGCGGACGATGTTGCGCACCGAGGCCGGGTCCCGTTCTCCGGCAAGGGAATCCGCGAAGTGCAGCAGAGTCTCGTCGGCCTCGCCGACCAGGAACGAGTCGAGCCAGCGGCCGAACCGGGCGTCGGCGGTGAGCACCTCGCGTCCCCACGTGATCACCGGCCCGCCCGCGGTGACGTGCACGCTCGGGTCCTGCCGGCGGATCTCCTCGGCGAGCAGGAACGCCGGGATCAGCTGCGAGAAATACGGCACGGAAAGGCCGATCAGCCGCGGTTTCCGCGCCAGCAGCGACGGGACGGCAACGTCACGGAAGTAGCCCGCGAGCGGCCCGGTCTCGGTGTCGACCGCGTGTGCGACCTCCTCGTAGCTGTCGTAGGCCGCCTGCGAATAGGAGTACTTGCCGAACCGCGATTCCGGCTGTCCCGCCGTGATCAGGTCGCCGGCGAGATGGAAAATCCGCTTGGCGTAGAGCAGTTTCGCCGGATCGTAGAAGTCGGCCGGATCCCGCAGGATCCGCCGGGATTCGGCGATGTTCGCGACGACTTCGGCGGCCCCGCCGTCCGCCGCCGCCGCGAGCGGTTCCGGCCGCAGCAGGTGGTCGAAGGCCTCCAGGTTGAGGTCGCGGAGTTCGACCTCGTCGTGCCCGCCGCGCCGGAGCACCGCGCCGAGCAGCGGCAGCGCGCCGTGCGGCAGCGACGGATCCGCCGCGGGCGGGAAGACGAGCGTTACCGGGAGGCCCATGACCGCCCTCCTCGTGTCTGGGCTCGGTTCCGGCGGGCGCGGGCCCGCCGGTCGGCCGCTTCGAGTGCCGTGTCCGCGGCCTGGCCGTCCAGGAACGCCGCGAACGCGCGCACGGTGGGATAGCGGAACAGGTCGACGAGCCGGGCGCGGCTGCCCCACTGCCGCTCGATCCGGCCGTGCAGGACCGTCAGGGCGAACGAGGTCCCGCCGAGGTCGAAGAAGTTGTCGGCGACCCCGGCCGCGCGCCCGTCCAGGACCTCGGTCCACAGCCGGACCAACTCCCGTTCGGTGTCGGACCAAGTACCGTGCTCCGCCGCTGGCACCTCATCCGCCGGGGCCTCGCGGATTCCCTGGCTGAGCGAGGTGTCCAGCGAGGGTTTCTCGCCGGTCGTCACCAATGCGGTGATCCATTCGAGGTACGCGGCGAGCAGCCGGTCGATCCGGTCAGGCTCGTACAGCGCGCGGTCGTAGAGGATTTCGACGCCGAAGCCGTCCTCGCGGCGCTCCACATAGACGGTCAGGTCGAACGCGGAGCCGGGCTGTCCGGCGGGCAGGGTTTCCGTCGCGACGCAGGGAAGGACGACCTCGCCGGGCGCGAACCCGTAGACGTTGAACAACACCTGCACCAGCGGACCGCGAGTGGATTCGCGGGGCACGCGCAGTTCGGCGACGATGCGTTCCAGCGGTGCGGCGGGGTGCGCGAGGGCGGCCACGAACTCGGCGGCCGCGCCGCGAACTGTGTCGGCGAAGCTCCGCGTGTCGTCGGCGCGGCACCGCAACGGGGCGATCTCGACGAAGAAGCCGACCAAGTCGTGGAAGGCGACGTGGCCGCGGTCGGCGACCGGGGTGCCGACCACGAGGTCGTCACGGCCGGTGACGCGGTGCAGCAGCTCGGCGAAGGCCGCGAACAACACTACCGAGGATGTCGTGTCCACTGTGGACGCGAGTGCCTCGACCGCGGTGGCGACGTCTTGGCCGAGCTGGCCTTTGACGAGGGCTCCGCGGTGCGTTTGCGCTGGTGGCCGGAGGTGGTCGCGAGGAAGGTCGAGGACGGTCGGCGCGTCCGAGAGATGGTCGCGCCACCACTGCAGGTCCTCGGCGGAACGACGCCGGTCGCGTTCGCTCCGCCAGGCCGGGTAGTCGGCGTAGCTGACCGGCAGCGGCGGCAGCTTGCCGGTGTAAGCAGCGGACAGGTCGCGGCAGAACGGCTGGAGCGACCAGCCGTCGAACACCGCGTGGTGGAAAGTGATCGCGAGAACGTGGTCGTCCGGGGCGAGCCGCAGCAGCTTCGCTCGCACCAGCGGCCCGCTCGCCAGGTCGAACGGCGCGGTGGCTTCGGCGTCCAGCGCCGCTTGGAGCTGGTCGGCGGATGTGTCCAGGACCGGCAGCGGGAGTACGGACGGCGGGTCGGCCACCGCTCGGGGTGTGCCGCCGCCGGCCGGGAATCGCCATCGCAGCACCTCGTGCCGGGCGAGGACAGCGGTAAGCGCGGCCTGGAGCCTCGCCGGGTCGACCGGTCCGCGCAGTCTGCGCGCCATCGGCGTGTTGTACGCGGCGGAGCCGGGGGCCAGCTGGTCGAGGAACCACAGCCGTCGCTGTCCCGGCGAGAGCTCTGGCGGATGTCCGGTGGTCAGCTCGATCTCGTCGGTGCGCGCAGCTTGTGCGACGCGGGCGGTGAGCCCGGCGAGGGTGCGGCTTTGGTAGATGTCGCCGACCCCGATGTCTCGGCCGAGTTCGGCGCGCAGGGCGGCGGCCATGGTCATCGCGGTGAGGGAATGTCCGCCGCTGGCGAAGAAATCCTCCCCTTCGCCGAGCAGCCCGTGCCACACGCGGGCCACCGCCGCGGGCAGCGGCTCGTCCGGGGCTCCGGCTGGCTCGTGGGTGCTTTCCACCAGTTCCCGGAGCCGGTTCAGATCGACCTTGTGCGAGGTCAGCAGGGGCAGCTCGGGCAGGCAGAACACCCGCGCCGGGACCATCGCGGCGGGCAGCCGGGCCGCGCAGTACTCCCGCAACGCCGACGGGTCCGCGGTCTCCGGTACGCAGAACGCGACGACCGTGCCGGAAACCGCGTCCGCGACGGCGTGCCGGACCTTCGGATGCGCCCGCAGCGCGGTCTCGATCTCGCCGAGTTCCACGCGCTGGCCACGGATCTTGACCTGACGGTCCAGCCGGCCGAGGAACTCCAGGTCTCCGTCCGCGGTGCGGCGCACGAGATCGCCGGTGCGATACGCCCGCCCGCCGCTGCCGAACGGATCCGCGATGAACCGTTCCGCGGTCAGCCCAGGCCGCCCGAGGTAGCCGCGCGCGAGGCCAACCCCGCTGATCAGCAGCTCGCCGGGGGTGCCGACGGGTACCGGGCACAGCTTCTCGTCGACCACGTGCAGCCCGTGCTCCCCCAGCGCACGGCCGATCGGAATCGGCCGCGTCCACTCGCCGCGAGCATCAAAGGAGGACACCATGACCGTGGCCTCGGTCGGCCCGTAGCTGTTGAGGAACCGGCGGCCCGGCGCGGTCCACCGCGCGACCTGCTCCGGTCCCGGTGCCTCGGAACCCGTCCCGAGCACCGTCAACGCGGGCAGTCCGTGCGGTTCGACTAGCGGCAGCACCGAAACCGGCAGGTTCGCGTAGGAGACCTCGTGGGCGCGCAGGAACTCGTGCAGGCGAACCGGGTCGAGACGGTCGGCCTCGGGAATGAGCGCCACTTCCGCGCCGAACGCGAGTGCGACCCCGATCTCGTGCAACGAGAGGTCGAACCCGCAGGACGCGAAGGCCAGGACACGGGCGTCCCGGTCGAGCCCGACCCACTCGGCGGCGGCTTCCAGGTGTGCGATCAGACCGCCGTGCCCGAGCGCGACGCCCTTCGGTTCGCCGGTGGAGCCAGAGGTGTACATCAGGAACGCGAGGTTGCCCGGCTCGGTCTCGACCGGGCCGGCGTCCTCTGCGGTTCCCTGGCGGAGGCGCGGAATACTATGGTGCGCCAAGGATTTCTCGCCGTCGTCGTCGACGATGACCAGCTTTGGCCGAGCATCGGCGAGGATGGCGTCGCGGCGGTGGCGAGGGTGGGACAGCTCCAGCGGCAGGTACACCCCGCCCGCCAGCATGATCCCGAGAAGGCCGACGATCATCTCCGGCGTGCGGCGGTGGCACAGGCCGACCGGCGTCTCCGGGCCGACACCGCGGGCGCGCAGAGTCGCGGCGAGGCCGGTGGCTGCTGCGGCCAACGCGGCGTAGGTCAGCCGGTGGTCCCATTGGCGGACGGCGATCGCGCCGGGCCGCTGCCGGGCGTGGGCCAGGACCCGTTGCGGCAGAAGGGTCATTCGGCCGCCTCCGGATCCCGCAACTGGACACGAAGCTCCGACAAGTACGTCCGCCCTTCGGCATCAGGCACCCACGCGTGCTCCGGACCCGGCAGCAACTCGGTGAGCGTCAGCGCGCTGTCCTCTCCGGCACGGGCGGCGGCCCGCAGCGCGGAGCAGAATCCCGCGACGTAGACCGGACTGGTGAAGTCGACGTAGAGCGGTTTGCCCTCCGTCGCGAACTTGGCGAAAACCCGTTCCGGCAGGCCGAGCCCACGCCGCCAGCGCCGCACCGCCAGATACCGCGGGCAATGCCCCTCGACCTCGGACAACCCGGTCTCGCCGACGGTCGTCCGCCAGCTCTCCCGGCACACCACCAGCCGGTCCACGGTGATCCGCGGCGTGTGCGGCCGTGCGGTGGCCGAGCGGAACGCGTCGACCGCCCGCATCATCAGCAGTTCGGAGAACAAGTCGAGCACGGGACGGCGGAAACCGGGCCCGTGCACGAGGAGTTCGCCGTCGTGTTCGGTGACGGCCAACGCGGCGATCCGCACCAGCCGACCGGGATCAGCGCCCGGTGCGTCGACGAAGCCGAACTGGCGGTCGCCGTCGTTCTCCAGGCAGCGGTTCACCCGCGCGGTCACGCGCGGCCAAGTGGACGGGAACAACGGCAGCATCCGATCGGAACCGATGTCGTCGCGCAGGTCGGCGCGCAGTCGCTCGGGATCGGGGTGGACGCGGACGGTGACCCCGGAGTCGAACGTCGGCCACGAGACGTGCAGCTCACCGAGAACGGCGAAGAAGTCCCCACGGCGCAAGGCGGCCAGATCCTCCGCGCACAGCTGGAGATCCGGGCTGTGCAACCTCGCCCCGGGCCAGCCGGGCTGGTCAGCGGGGAACAGCGTCTCGACGTCGAGGCTCGCGCTGTCGCACCGGATGTCCTCAGACTGGGTGTCGAGCGCGAACAACGCCGCCCACCGCCGGGAGAACTCCGCCAGCACGGCGGCGACCGGTCCGTCGTCCTGACCGAAGAGGACGCCTCGGGCGAGGTACCACAACTGTCCAAACGGGACGCCCCGGCCGCCGCTGTCCTCAGCCAGATCGGCGTGCAGCCGCATCAGTCCATTGTGGACAGCGGCCGCGAGTTCCGCGGTGAGCCAGCGCGCGAGGTGGGCCATCCGGGTGAGCGCGGGCCCGACTCCGTCCAGCAGCCCGGTGCCGAAACTGAGGTCCAGGTCCCGGATCGTGTCCTCGTAGCACGGAGTCCGGCCCGCGTACATCTCGCCGGCACGCTGCCTCGGCGCGCTGCCGGTCACGGCGGTGACCTCGGCGTCCAGGTCCGCGAGGGCGGTCAGCAACGCGTCGGCGTCGCCCGCTGCTTCGGCCACTCGCGCGCGTGCCCGGTCAAGACGGTCCAGTCCGGCGAGCGCGTCGTGCCTGATCCGCTCGTCGCCGATCGCCTGGATTCCTTGGTGCAGCGCGGATTGGGCGGTGTAGTTCAGCGGCAGATCGATGCCCCACGACACCAGCGAACGGTCGTGCAGGTCGGCGAGCATCCGCTCCAGGTCGGCCCGCGCCGCGAGTGTTCCGTCGAGCGCGGCCAGGACTTCCCGGGCCGGACGGCCGTCGCAGCAGGCGAGCAGTCGCGCTTGCTGCGGCGTGAGGGTCCGGGCGGGCTCGGTGGGGTGCAGCAGCCGGGTCCCGTCGAGCGCGAGGTGCGGCGGCAGGCGAACCGGGAGCCAGGACCGGGTCTCGCGGTCCTCGGCCAGGTGCCGGGCGTAGGCGTCGAGCACCCAGTACTCGAGATGGGTCGCGCGGGCGCGGACCAGGCGCGGGCCGATCTCGGCGGTGACGACGTCCGGCCGGGCGGTGATCCCGGTCCAGCTGACGGGGCCGAAGAAACCGATCGTCTCGGTCTTGGCGCAGTAGCGCTGCCAGTAGCGGGCGAGCAGGTCCTCGTCCCGGCGGCGACGCCGGTTCAGCCGCGCGGGCTCGGTCTCCGCGGCGACCGAATCGGCCACCCGCAGCACCCGCGCGTTCTGCCAGACGAGCGCCTCGCGGAACAACGGGTCCGCCGCGATCTTCGACAGCGCGCGGCTCCCCTGCGCGGCAGCCTCGGCGAACGCCTGCTCAGCCTCGTGCTGGCCGACGGCACCGTCGAGATGCGCGTCGACGATGGCCGCGGCTTCGGAGCAGGTGAAGGCCGCGAGTCCGTCGGCGGGAAAACCGGTGGTGCGGAGCAGGGCCGCGCGCCAGACCTTCCAGTCGCCGCCGGGAACCTCGACGAGGTGCGCGTCAGCCACTGGCGTCGCCCCGCATCCGCGCGACCACGCCCGCCATCGCCGCGACGGTCGGCGCTTCGAACAGCACCTGCATCGGCACCCGGACACCGACCGCGCTGCGCACCTGGGAGATCAGCTGGACCGCGGTCAGCGAATTCCCGCCGAGCTCCGCGAAATCCTCGTCCACGCCGACCTCGGCGATCCCGAGCACGTCGGCCCACACGCGGGCGATGGCGGTCTCCAGGTCGTCCGCGGGCGCGGCGTCGGAGCCGGTCGCCATGATCGCCTCGGCACGCTGGCGGATCCTGGCCAGCGGCACCGCGGAGACGATCGCCCTGGGTCCGAGGTCAGCGCCGAGGAGCCGGTCGAGGAGATCCACGGCCTCCACCGGACGCAGTCCCTCGCCGCCCGGCGCGGCGGGTTTGCTGCTGAGCGCGGCGACGTCGGTGCGGCGCATGACGAAATCGGTGACCGTCAGCACCGGTTCCCCGCGTTCGTCCACAACGGACAGATCAGCGGTGATGACCTCGCCGTCTCGGGCCCCCTGGTAGCGCGCCCAGGCCCACAGCCGCACGGGGAACGGCCGGTGCACGACCAGCCGTCCGTAGCTCAGCGGCAGATACTTGCCCTGTCCGTCGCTGGCCACCGAGGTGACCTCGTCGAGCACCGCCGGGTGGAGCGGCAGCCTTTCGGCCTCCGCCTGTACCGAACCGGGGAGTTCGAACCAGGCCAGCCTGCTCATGCCGTCGGCGGCGTCGGTCGTGTGCCGCAGGCTGCGCCACCTCCCGCCCAGCGCGAAACCGCCCGCCTGCGCGAGCCGTTCGCCGTCGTAGTCCTGACGGCGTCCGCTGTGGCCAGCCCGAATCGCGCGCAGATCGACCGGCTCAGGGCCAGGATCGGTCCACCGTGCCCGGGCCTCGGCATGCACCCCCGCCTCGCTGGCGACTTCGACCCGGTGCTCCCCCGCGCCGGCGCGCACGGTGACCCGGAGGCGGGCGCTCTCGTCGTCGGCGAGCACCAGCGGGCGAACGAACACGAGACCGCCGAGTTCGATCCGGTGGCGCGCCGAGGATCGCGGCACCTGGTCCTCGAACGCCGCCCGGATCAGCTCGACGTGCGCGGCTCCCGGCATCAGGGCGCGGCCTTGGTGACGGTGCTCGTCAAGCACCCAATGCGTTGCCGGGGAAACGGTCCCGCTGTATCCGCCGTTGCCGTCGCGGTGGGTCAGGATCGGGTGGTCCCAGGCCTCGCCGGGCTGGTCGAGCACGCGCTGCCATTCCCGGGGCACCGCAGTCTCGACGGCCATGCCGACCTCCAGCCACCGCCCCCAGTTGACCGACAGCCGCCGCGTCGGCCATCCGCCCGCGGCGCCCGCGCACGCGTCCAGATAGGCGTTCGCCGCGCTGTAGTCGACCTGTCCCGGGGCTCCGGCCAGGGCCGAAGTCGAGGAGCAGAGCACGAGGAAATCCGGGGAGAGATCGCCGAAGGCGGCAGCGAGGAGTCTGGTGCCGAGCAGCTTCGGGCCGAGCACGCGCTCGGCTTCGGCGCGGTCCCACGCCTCGATCATCTGCCCGCCGGCGACGCCTGCCGCGTGCACGATGCCGTCGAGGCGGCCGAACCGTCCCAGGAGGACTTCGCGCACGCGGGCCAGGTCTTCGGCGTCGCTGACATCAGCCGCGACGACCTCGACTTCCGCCCCGGCCGCGCGCATCCGGCGGATCGCCGCGACCGCCCGGCCGATGCGATCGGTCTCGCCCAGCGCGTCCCACTCGTGTTCCGCCGGGAGGCCGTGGCGGCTGGTGAGGACGAGCCGTGCCGCGACCCGCCGCGCGAGGTGCTCGGCGACGGTGATCCCGATTCCTCCGGTGCCCCCGGTGATCAGGTACACGCCGTGCTGCCGGAGCGTCGCCGGGTCCGCTTCGGACAGTTCAGGAACGGGCTGGTGCTCCGGGACCCACCGGCGTCCGCCTCGCAGAGCCACGACCGGATCGCCCGGCGCAGAACGCAGTTCCGCCAAGAGAGCACCGGCGGGACGATCGTCCGGCCCGAGATCGAGGTGGCGGACGCGCAAGACGGGCAGCTCGATCGGAGCGACCTCAGCGAACGCGGTCACCGTCGCGCTGGCCGGATTGACGAGGTCGGCACCGGTGACATCGCGCGCGCCCCGAGTAAGCACGTCCAGCCCGATCGCGCCGCTCGCCCCTGATTGGGCCCGCGGGGTCGCGGCGAGCGCCCGCACACAGGCGATGAGACTGAACAGCCCGCGGTCCTGGGCGCGAAGAGGATCGTCCTCCTCGGCGTCGAGCAGCCAGGCGTGCGCGATCCGCGTCGGCATCCCACCGCGAGCGGCAAGGTCGGCGAACAGGCGCGCGTAGTCGTCCGGTTCGGTGGCGCGGACACAGTAGGGGTTGCCCGGCTCCTCTCCGGAGACGACGACGTCGGCACCACTGCGCCGGAGCGCCGCGACCAGGTCGGTGCCGCGCGGGCCGTCGCTGAAAACCAGCCAGCTTGCCGGCTCTCCGGTCGCTGCCAGCGGCGCGGTCTGCCGCCAAGTCGGCACGGACACCCGGCTGTGGTCTGCCGGGGCGACGGGTTGCGGCGCGCCCGGCGGATCGGGTTCGACGAAGTAATGCGTGCGCTCGAACGGATAGGTGGGCAAGGGCACGCGACGTCCGGGAGCGCCGATGCGGTCAGTGCGCACCGGGACGCCGACCGTCCACAAGCGACCAGCCGCGGCGTACAGAGTCTCGACGTCGCCGCGAGAATCGCCGGGCGTCGGCAGGCTCGGCAGGGCCAGCGGGCCCTTCGACCGTGCCGCGCCACGGGGCCGGATCCGCGCCAGCCCGGCGAGCTGCCGCCCGGGACCGCATTCCACCAACGCCCAGGAACCGTCCGCGAGCAGCCGCTGCACGCAGTCGCCGAAGCGGACGGTGTCGCGCAGCTGCCGGACCCAGTGTTCGGGATCGGTGGCCTGGTCCGGGGTGATCCAGTCCCCGGTGCGGGTCGAGAGGTAGGGCCGGCTCGGGCGGCGCGGCGACACCGCCGAGACCTCGGCACGGAAGTCCGCGAGAACCCCGTCCATCAGCGGAGAGTGGAAGGCATGCGAGGTACGCAGACCGCGGTTCTGGATCTTCTCCGCGGACAGTTTCGCGGCGAACTCTTCGACCGCTTCCGCAGGCCCGGCGACCACGCAAGCCCCCGAACCGTTGACCGCGGCGAGCGACAGGTCGGCGGGCAGCCATTCGCGGAGCCGGTCCTCGTCCATCGAGACGGCCAGCATGGCCCCCGGCGGTGCCTGCTGCATCAGCCTTCCGCGCGCGCACACCAACCGGACCGCCTCGGAGACGGTGAACACTCCGGCTTCGGCAGCCGCCACGTACTCGCCGACGGAATGGCCGATCATCGCCTCGGGCTCGACGCCCCACGACCGCCACAACCGGCTCAAGGCGTAGCCGACAGCGAACAGCGCTGGCTGCGCGAACTGGGTTTCCTCCGGGCGCGCCGCGAGCAGCTCTCGCAGGTCGCCACCGAGTTCGTCCCGCGCCAGCTCAAGACATTCGTCCAGTGCGGACCGGAAGACCGGTTCGGCGCGGTGCAGTTCCTCGCCCATGCCCGGGTACTGGCTGCCTTGGCCGGAGAACAGGAACGCGACCTTCGTGGCGGGATCGGCGACCGCTGCGGTCGGCCGAGCCAGCGCGCGGACAAGGTCTTCGCGAGTCCGCGCGACCATTGCGGCGCGGTGCGGATGCTCGTCGCGCCCGGTGCGCAACGTGTGGGCGATGTCGGTGAGACTCAGTCCTGAGGATTCGGCCACGTGCTCGGCCAGCCGCGTCGCCGCCGTCTGCAGGGCGCTCTCGGTCTTGGCGGACAACGGAATCAGCGCGACCTCCCCCGCTTCGGACACCGGCAGCTCGGGCGGTTGTCCAACCACCAGATGCGCGTTCGTACCGCCGAAGCCGAACGAACTCACCCCCGCCCGGCGCGGCCCCGTCGCCTCCCAGGCCCGTGCGACTGTGTTGACCACGAACGGCGAGTTCGCGAAATCGATGTCCGGATGCGGCGCGGTGACGTTCAGCGAAGGCGGCATCAGCCCGTTCGACACCATCAGCGCGGCCTTGATCAGCCCCACGACCCCGGCCCCTTGGCTGAGGTGGCCGATGTTGGACTTGGCCGAGCCGATCGCGCACCGCTGCCCGGCGCGCGGCTCGCGGCCGAAAACCTCGGTCAGCGCGGCGATTTCGATCGGGTCGCCGAGCCGGGTGCCGGTGCCGTGCGCCTCCACGTAACCGATCTCCGCCGGGGTCACGCCGGCCACGCTCAGCGCCTGCGCGATCACCGCAGTCTGCCCCTTCGGCCCGGGAGCGGTGAAGGACACCTTCTCCGAACCGTCGTTGTTGACCGCGTTGCCGAGGATCACCGCGTGGACGTGGTCGCCGTCCTCGACCGCCTCCGACAACCGCTTGAGCACGACGGTCCCGCCGCCGCTGCCCCAGACCGTCCCCGACGCCTGCTCGCTGAACGGCGCGCAATGCCCGTCGCTCGAATCGACACCGCCGACGCGCGGAAGGTAGCCGCGGTGGTGCGGCAGTTCGATGTTGGTGCCGCCAGCCACCGCCAGGTCGCATTCGCCGGACCGCAGGGCCTCGCAGGCGAGGTGCACCGCGACCAGGGACGTCGAGCACGCGGTCTGCACGGTCAGGCTCGGCCCGCGCAGGTCGAGCTTGTACGAGGTGAAGGTCGCGAGGTAGTCCGGCGAGTTGCCGACCATCGTCAGGCCGCGGCCGGCCGACTCCCAGATCCGCCGGTTGCCGCGGATGTTGCGCCAGAGGTAGTCGTCCACGCCGGTGCCGCCGTAGACCCCGACCTCGCCGCGGACCCGGCCCGGCGGATGGCCGGCGTCCTCCAGCGCGGTGTGGCACAGCTCGAGGAACAACCGTTGCTGCGGGTCGGCCAGTTCTGCCTCGCGCGGGGTCATGCCGAAGAACGCCGCGTCGAAGCCCGCCATGTCGTCCAGGACCGGCGCGGCCGGGACGAACGAAGGGTCGTCCAGCTCCTCGGCTGGCACGCCGGCGGCGAGCTGCTCGGCGCGGGTGAACCGCCGGACCGATTCGACGCCTGCGGTCAGGTTGCGCCAGAACTGGCGGACGTCGGCCGCGCCCGGCACCCGGCAGGCCATCCCGACGATCGCGACCGGTTCGACGGCCGGGCCGGGGTCAGCGGAGTCACCGATCGCCATACCGCCTCACTCATCGCACACGTCGGCCGACAACCTTCTCCTCGCCAGTAGATCCAGGCCGTCCCCGCGCGTCCATGCTTTCGGACCCAGGCGAAACCACAGTGGCGAGCGGGCGAGCGCGGCTACCGTAAGCCCCGTTCTCCCGCGAAAGGACACCAGATTGACCGAAAATTCGGCCGGGGTGCCCCGCGTCGTCGTCGCCGGGAGCGGTTCCCTGGCGCGCGGCGGGTGTTTTTCGCTTGCCCTGGCGAAGATTCCGGCCGTGGTGCACATACTGGCGCGCAGGCCCGGCCAGGCGCGGGAGGTCGCGGATCTCGCCGCGATGCGCGCGCGGCTGAGCGGTTCGCCGGTCCGTTTCGAAGCGGGTGCCCTGACCGATCTCCGAGAGGTGCTGGCGCGGTTTCAGCCTCGCGTCGTGCTGAACTGTGCCTCGCACCAGTCCCCTTGGGAACGGATGACGAGCCCGTCGGAGTGGACGAACCTGCTGCGACACGGCGGTTTCGGGCTCACTCTGCCGCTGCAAGCCGGACCCGCGATCTCGCTCGCCCAGGCAGTGGCGGAGGCCAGCCCGGCCACGATGCTGGTCAACGGCTGCTTCCCGGACGCGGTCAATCCCCTGCTGAAAGCGCTGGGACTGCCGGTGTTCTGCGGCATCGGCAACGTGATGACCCTCGCCGCCGCCCTGCGTGCGACGCTTCCCGCCGACGAAACCCGGACGTTGCGCGTGCTCGCCCACCACGTCCACCTGCACGCGCCCGAAGACGAGGCCGGCGAAGCGTTGGCCTGGCTGGACGACGAGCCGCTGACCGACGTCACGGCCCGGCTGGCCAAGCTCCGCGCAGCCGACCGCCGGGAGCTGAACGCGGTGACCGGACACGCCGCCGCGCTGCTGGTCGAAAACCTCCTGGCCGGCGCGGACACCCGGACGAACGTGCCGGGACCGCTCGGGCTGCCGGGCGGATACCCAGTGCGGATTCGCGACGGCTCACTCGCGCTCGACCTGCCCGTCGCCGAAGACGTCGCGGTGCGGCGAAACCAGCACGACGGGCACCGGGACGGAGTCGTGGTCGAAGGATCGGACGTCGTGTTCGGCGAAACCGCGTGCCAGGCCTTGCTGCCGTATCTGCCTGACCTCGCGGCCGGATTCCCGGTCCACGACACCGCTTCCGTCTGCGACCGGCTCCTGGAACTGCGCGACCGCCTGCGCTCCCCGGCCCGTTTCCCGAACGAGGAGGAGCGATGCCCGTCCCCCGCGCGTCCCGGAACCTGATCACCGACTACTACGACCGGATCCGCGGGGAGATCGAGCGGCGGGTCCCCGCTCCGGTGACCTTGCCGGGCCGGTTCGCTCCCGGCTCCGCGCTGCCAGACCTCGACCCCGCGGCCCGGGAGTACTTCTCCGTCGCGACCGCCGCGTGGGGCCCGTTGGCGGAGATCGACGGCCACTCGATCCGGCTGCTCGACCTCACCGGCAACCCCGGCACCCACACGACGAAAACCTTCGCCTCCCTGCTGATCGTCGCCAGAGCGGTCGAGCACATCCGCCAGACCGGCGAGCCGATCGTGATCTTCACGCCGACGTCCGCGAACAAGGGCGTGGCCCTGCGCGACGCGGTGGACCGCGCGATCGCGACCGGTCTCGTCCGACCCGGCCAGCTCCGGGTGATCGTGCTCGCGCCCGCTCGCTCCGAGCCGAAATTCCGCTCCAGCGCGCTGTCGCGGGAACCGGAGCCGGCCCGCCGCAATCCAGTGCTGCTGCTGGACAGCGCGCGACCGGAACAGGTCAAAGATCTCGCCCGGGAATTCGTGGCCCGCGAAGAAGTCCGCCCCGGTTCGCCGCGCCTGTGGTTCACCCTCGACCTCGACAACTACCTGGTCGCCGACGCCGCCCGGGCCTTCCTCGAACACGACGTGGACCCAGCCCGCGGCAACCGCTGGCACGCGCACGCGGTGTCGAGCGCGTTCGGCCTGCTCGGCTACCACCAGGGCCGGGAACAACTCGAAGCCGCCGGCGAGGCGGACCCGGCCGCGCACCCGGGTTTCCTGCTCGTCCAGCACCTCGGCGCGCCCGACATGGTGCTGAGCCTGCTCCACGGCGACCACGACCCCGCCAACGCGCCCCGGTACCGCCGCTCCGCAGATCGCTATGTCCAGGACGCCGACCCGCACTTCCCACTGTCCACAGAGGACCCGGACGAGGTGCTGGAGCCGACGTTCTACACCCGCCGCCCGGTCACCTCGCAGACGATGGACCCGCTCGTGCGGCGCTTCGGCGGGACCGGGATCGTCGTGTCCCGGCAGGAGTGCGCGAGCCGGTACCCGATGATCCGCGACCTGCTGAACGCCGCCGGGCGGCCGATGCCCGCCGACCACGCCGAACTGCGGGAATGGTCGCTGGTAATGGCGATGACCGGGGTTCTCAACGCGATCGAGCGACGGCTGGTCCCAGCGGGCACCGAGATCGTGCTGCACGCGTCGGGGACTTACACCGCCGCCGACTACCAGCCGATCGAACCGTCGGCGCTCGTGCCGGTCACCGGACTGGACGAGGTGCGGGCCGCCGTGGACGCGGCGCTGGCCGTCCCGGTGGGGCGGTGACCGTGCGGACGCTGCGCATCACCGGGCCGCTCGACCGGGCGGAGCTGTCTGCCGTCCTGAAGCGGATCGCCGCCCGGCTTCCGGACGAGCCGTCGTCCACAGTGGACGCTCTTCCAGACGACTTCGACCTCTCCGCACCGCCCCTGCGGGCACGCCTGCGCTCCGTCGCCGAGGACGAGCACGTTCTGCTGGTCGCGCTGCCCCACGCCACTCACCTGCGGTTCGGGCAATTCCTGGCACACCTCGTCGCCGAGCTTTCCGGCTCCCAGGCACCCGAGTTCACCCCGGCCGTCGCAGCGAGCCAGCCGGTCGACTCCCGGCTCGACCTGGCCCCTTCCGGCGACTGCGCGCGGTTGACCACCGAACTCGACGCGCGCTTCGCCGGTCAGCCCGCTTCGGTCTTCCTCACCGCGATCGCCTTGCTGCTGCGGCGCTACACGGGCACCGGCGCGATGACACTCGGCCTGGCCGACGGCTCAGCGCTCGTCGTCGACCTCACTGAGGACCGGCCGGTTTCGGTCGCGCTCAGCGACATCGCCGCCGCCCGGCGCACGGCGGCCACCGGAATCGAAGTAGCGGTCGCGATCGACGAACTCCTCGACCATTCGAGCGTATGCGCTTTCGCCCTCGGCGAGGACGGCCCGCCCATCGCGGCAGGCAGGCTCACGCTGGAACCGGTCGCCCGTTCCTCGACGCCGTACGACCTGGAGATCATCCTGACTCTGCGGAGCCACCGGATCTCGTGGCTCGGGCATCTGCCGGAATCCCTCCTCGCCGACCTCGCCGCCGACCTGCCCACCCTGCTGGCCGAGATCCTCGACCATCCGGAGCGGTCCACGGCGCACCTGCTCCCGCACGCCCGCGGCGACCGGACACCGACCCTCGAACCCTCCGGCGACGCCCTGTTCCCCGCCGACGCGACCTCGATCGCGCACCGGTTCGCCGAGATCTGCCAACGGTTTCCGGCCAACCCGGCGATCCTGACCGACACCGAGTGCCTCACCTACGAAGAACTCGCCTCCCGAGCCGCCGGAACCGCGGCCCTCCTGCGCTCCGGCACCGGCCCGGTCGGACTGCTGCTCCCGCACGGACCGGCGCACATCGTCGCGATCGTCGCCGCCGTGCTCACCGGCCGGCCGTACGTGCCCCTGGACCCGCACCATCCCCCTGACCGGCTGGCCGCGATCCTGTCCCACGCAGGCGCCACCACGATCCTGACCGACCCGGAACACCAGCCCCTGTGCGATCGGATCGCCCCCACGCTGACCGTGCACCATCTGTCCACAGTGGAACTCCGCCTGGCGGACCTCGCCGCGTCCGGCGATTCCCTCGCCTACGTGCTGTACACCTCGGGATCCACCGGCAAGCCGAAGGCAGTCGCGCAAACCCACGCCAACGTCCTCTTCCAGGTCCGCAACCACGTCGACAACTTCCGGATCACCCCCGCCGACCGGCTCGGCCTGCTCACGTCCTTCGGCTTCGACATGGCCGTCACCGACCTGTTCTCCGCGCTGCTCAGCGGCGCCGCCGTGGTGCCGTTCGACGTGGCCGCGCACGGCGTGACCGCACTCGGCGAAGTCCTCGCGAAACACGAGGTGTCGATCTACCACTCGACGCCGACGATGTTCCGCTACCTGACCGATTCCCTCGGCGACCGCCGGCTACCCGCCCTGCGAGCGGTTCTCCTTGGCGGAGAACAGGTCCGCCGCGACGACGTGGAGCGAGCACGCCGCGTCGGTGCGCCGGATTGCGTGTTCGTCAACGGCTACGGCGCGACCGAGATCAGCTTCGTCACGCAGCACCACCTGGGACCCGACGCGCGGGTGGACGGCGAGGTGATCCCGGTCGGCCGCCAACTGCCCGGCGTCGAGGTTGTCCTGCTCGACGAGGCGGGCCGCCGCACCTGCCTGCGCGGCGAGATCACCGTGCTCAGCCAGCACGTCGCACCCGGCTACTGGCGGGATCCGGCCGCGTCCGCAGGAAAGTTCGTGACGATCGACGGCGTGCCCGCCTACCGCACCGGCGACCTCGCCCGCAGGCTGCCGGACGGAACCCTCCTGCACCTCGGTCGTGCCGACCGGCAGGTGAAAATCCGCGGCTACCGAGTCGAACTCGGCGAGATCGAGGCGGCGCTATGCGCTCAGCCTTCGGTGGCGCAGGCCGTCGCGGTGGCCGGGCAGGGCGAGATCCTCGCGTACGTCGTGCCACGGGGCGAGCGTCCGGATCCGGCCTCGCTGCTCGACGCACTCGCCCGGAAGCTGCCGCATTACCTGGTCCCGCGCGAGATCAGCGTCCTCGACACGTTTCCGCTGACCAGCACCGGAAAGGTCGACGTCCGCGCACTACCCGCACCGTCGCCGACGCGCCGTCCTCAGGGTGACGTGCCCCGGGCGATCACCCGCGCCTGGTCGGCTGTGCTCGGCCTGCCGGACCCGCCCGCGGACAAAGACTTCTTCGCCCTCGGCGGGCACTCCGCCCAGGTCCCGATGCTGAAACGCCTGCTGGAGAAGGAACTCGGCGTCGAAATCCCGCTCGGCCGGTTCTTCGACCACCCCACTATCACCGCCCTCGCCGACTCCCTGTCGAGCCTCCCCGACGGCACCCTGGACCGGGTCGGCGACCGCATGTCCCGCCGCCGCGCCGCCCGGGCAGGACGGCGCTCCCCGTGACCGAGGACATCGCGATCATCGGCATGGCGTGCCGCGTCCCGGGTGCCGCGGATCCGGATACGTTGTGGCGCAACCTGTTCTCAGGCGTCGACCCGATCCGCCGCTACTCCGACGAAGAGCTGCGCGCCGCCGGCGTCGAGGAGTCGCTGCTGCGCGACCCTCAGCTGGTGCGCACGGTAGGCCACCTCGACGGAATCGCCGACTTCGACGCGGAATTCTTCGGCTACCCCGCGGACGAGGCGGCGCGACTCGATCCACAACACCGGCTGCTGCTGGAAACCGCGTGGTCAGCTTTCGAGGACGCGGGCTACGACCCGGCTTCGTGCCCAGACACGGGAGTCTTCGCCAGCGTCGGCCCGAGCTGGTACGAGCACTACCGCTTGTCCGGCGCCTGGCCCGGCGCGCATTCAGTAGGCACCGCGACCGACCACGCCGCCGCCCGGGTGTCCCACGCACTCGGCCTGTCCGGTCCAAGCCTGGCCGTGCAGAGCGCGTGTTCGTCTTCGCTGGTCGCGGTATGCCTGGCCGCGCAAAACCTCGCCGACTTCCGCTGTGACCTCGCCCTCGCCGGTGCCGCCGCCATCCCCTACCCAGCCCGCCTGGCCGCAGACGACGGCCTGGTCTCGCTGTCCGGCCGCTGCCGCACCTTCGACGCCGACGCGGACGGCTCGGTTTTCGGCAGCGGTGCCGGCGTCGTCCTGCTCAAACGGCTCGCCGACGCGCTGGAGGACGGCGATGCCATCCACGCGGTGATCCGCGGCTGGGCAGTCAACAACGACGGCGACCGTCCCGATTACCGCGCTCCCAGCGGCAGCGGGCAGGCCGCCGTCGTGCTGGAAGCGTTGCGGGCAGCGGAGATCGACGCCGTCAGCTACCTGGAAGCACACGGCAGCGGCACGCTTCTCGGCGACGCGCTGGAGGTCGACGCCCTCGACCGCGCCTTCCGGCTCGCCGGGATCCCCGGGTGCCTTCTCGGTTCGGTGAAGCCCGCGATCGGCCATCTGGACGGGGCGTCCGGGGTCGTCGGCCTGATCAAGTCCGCCCTCGTCGCCCGGCAGGGCACCGCCCCGCCGACCGCGCACTTCCGGCGCCCGAACCCGCATCTTCCCCTCTCGTCCGGCGGCTTCACCGTCACCACCGAGCCCGTCGACCTGGCCGCACCCCGCCGCGTCGGAGTCAGCTCGTTCGGCCTCGGCGGGACGAACGCGCACGTGATCCTCGAACAACCACCGCCGCTCCCCCGCCCGTCGGCGGCTCCCTCGCCGCACCTCCTCGTGTTGTCTGCTCGCACCCCGCAGGCACTGGCCCAGACGGCGGCCCGGCTCCGGGAGCACCTGGACCGCGAACCGGACCTGCCGCTGGCCAATGTCGCGTTCACGCTGGCCACCGGACGCCGGGCGTGGCCGTGCCGCCAGTTCGAGATCGTCGCTGACCGTTCCTCCGCCGCCCAGCCTGCCGAGTCCCCCGAGCTGGCGAACCTCGGCAGGCAGTGGGCGGAGGGAGGCACGCCGGACTGGTCGGCGGTCTTCGCGGCCGGCCGCCGCCGGGTGTGGCTGCCGACGTATCCGTTCGACCGCACCCGTCATTGGGCCAAAGGGGTCCCGGTGCTTCCCGGATGAGGTCAGGTTTGGTCACGCACCGCCTTCCGCGTCCCGGAGCCGACAGGTGCCCGGAGCAGCCCGCAGGATCGCCGACCCGCGGCCACCGCTCGGTCCTCCCGAGCCGAGGTCAACGCGCGTCGCACAACGGCGCATCGCTCGCCCGTACCAGCGACGCACCCAGCTCCGTCGCCGTATGCAGCACCTTCCGCCCCGCGCGCACTGTCATGATCAACCCGGCATTGCGCAACGCACTCGCGTGCTCCGAAGCCGACGACAAACTCACCCCCGCCTGCACCGCGAGCTCGGTCGTCCCACGCGGCACCACCGCGGCCCGCAGGATCGCCGCCCGCCGAGCGCCCACCAGCGCCGACAGCCCGTCGCCGCTCGAGCGGCCCGGCGCGCTTCGCGCGGACACGCCCGGAATCGGATACACCACGGTCACCGGCTCGCCCGCCCCGCCCGGGATCACCACCGTCTCCGGGGCCAGGCACGACGGCACGAAGTCCAGCCCGTGCGGCGCTGGCAGGTCGCGGTCGGCCGGACTGCCGATCTCCACCACGTTCCCGCACTGGCCGATCGCCCCGGACACCGAGCCGATCGCCCTCGCCACGCCCTGGCGCAGCATGATGTGCCCGCGCTGGACCAGATCCGCCTGCGCGGTGGCCACGATCTCGGCCCACTGCGGCTCGACCAGGCCCCGGTATCCCTCCTCGACGGCCTTCACCAGCGCCGTCCGCGCGTCGCCGCTTCCGGCGGCGAGGTCGTTCAGCCAGGCGGCGGGCTGCTTCAGCCGAAACGTCGCCGCGAGGTCGGCGCGCACCCGGTCGGCGGGAAGGGCCGCGAGGTCGTCGAGCGCGGAGCCGATCTCGGCGCGGCGCGAGACGAGGAAGTCCGGCACCTCGCCGCGCGCGGAGAACAGGTCGAACAGCGGCCGGATCGGCCGAGGCGACCGGAACCGCACCGGGAACGGCCCGGCCGGACGCGCATCCCTTCTCAGCCGGCACAGCGCACCGAGCAGTTCGACAACCGGAAGGGGGCCTTCGAGAAATCGGACGGACTGAAAGGACTCCAGGGTCAGATGAAGCCGGATCACTATACCACCGATCTGACAGAAACGCCGTTTAATCCCCCTCCAGGCGAAGTCAATCAGGCCCGCGTACACGAAGAATACAATCGTCGCGGCAACCGTTCGCCGACTGCGACTTCAATGATTCCGCGACGCATTTATTGATGCGGCAATCGGTGTCGATTCCGGTGTTTCCCGACCCGGGAGGCGTCAGCTCGCGGGCGGCTCGGCGGACTCCGCCATCGCGGCGATCAGCGAGGCCGGACGCAGGTCAGTCCAGTTTTCGTTGACGTAGTCCAGGCACTGCGCCCGGGACGCCGGCCCGTGGACGGTCGTCCACCCGGCGGGCACGGCGGCGAACTCGGGCCACAGCGAGTGCTGATTCTCGGCGTTGACCAGGACGAGGTAAACCCCATTCTCGTCTTCGAACGGATTGGTCACAGCGTTCTCCTATTCCGGTCAGCGACAGCACCGCACTGAGAGCAGGATAGACCAGCATTGCCACGACGACGAGCAGTTTGCCGTCCAGGCTACCCGATTCCCGAATTCTTCGCCGGAATCGGTTCAGAACGGCTTCGCCGGCAGGTACTTGCCGTCCAGGGTGATCACCGCGCGTTCGCCGCCCTCGGGGTCGGCGACCTTCTTCACGTCGAGCTTGAAGTTGACCGCCGAGATGATCCCGTCGCCGAACTGCTCGTGGATCAGGGCTTTGAGGGTCGTCCCGTAGACCTGGAGGATCTCGTAGAACCGGTACATCGTCGGGTCGGTCGGCACCCCGTCCGGGATCGACCCCCGCACCGGGATCGTCTGCAGCAGCAGTGCCGCGTCCTCGCCGAGGCCGAGCAGCTCGGCCACCGCCTCGGCGGACGCCTTCGGCAGCGGATGCTGGCCGAGGACGGCGGCCGTCGTGAAGACCACCGACAGCCCCGAGGCGTCGGCGATCTCCTGCCAGGTGAGGTCCTTGCGGGTCTTGGCCTCCACCGCCTTCGCGGCGAGCGCCTCGCGGACGGCCGGGTCGAACTGGGTGTGCGCCATGGGGGTCCTTTCCTCGGGGATCTCGGGGGGACGCTTTGCCGCCGCGCCGCCGGGGAGTTCAGCGGGACAGGACGCGCTCGTGCAGGCGCCGGACCACCAGCCGCGCGGACTCGAAAGCCCCAGCCTGCCAGGCGGTGAGGTGGGTGAGCCAGTCCCCGGCGAAATACACCCGTCCGGCGGGCTTGCCGAGCAGCTGGTAGGCCGGAGTGCCGAGCGGGGGCATCGCCCACGCGCTTTCGAGGTGCGGCATCAGATGCCAGGTGACCGAGAACGAGTCCGCCAGCTCCGTGCGGTGCTTCGCGCCGTGGATCTTGACGCCCTGCTCCACCGCCCGCTGAACCCGCTGCTCCGGGGAAAGCTCCCCGTATTGCCGGGCATGGTTGCCGTAGCAGTAGTTCACGAGCAGGCCGCGCGGTCCGTGAAAACCGTGCGACGGATACCAGACGCGTTCGATGTCCAGGTCGGTGTCGGTGATCCCGCCGTAGATCCGGTAGTCGGTTTCCCACCAGCGGCTTTTGTACTCCAGGCCGATCTTCGCGGCCGTGCCGAGCTGCCACTTGCCGAGCGCGGCCTGGACGTCCGCGCCGAGGTTGTGCGGAATCCGGGCCAGCACCTGCGGGGGAAGCGCGGCGACGCAGAAATCGGCGACGAGGTGGCCTTCCTTGCCGTCCGGTTCGAGGAAGGTGACGCCGACCTTGTCCGGCGCGTTGACGATCCGGGTGACCGCCGTGCGCAGCCGGAGGCGCTGCGGGCCGAGCGCGCGGGCCAGCGCCGCCGGGATCCGGTCCATGCCGCCGACCGGCTGGAACATCAGCATCGCCTGCTCGTAGGTGAAATCGAAGGAGAAGTACCGGCCGGCGCCGTCGGCGAGCGTCTGGGCCAGCGAGGGCACCGGCCCCAGCGGCACGCCGGCCTGGTCGCCCGCGCCCGGATCGGTCGAGTAGCCGCGCCGGGAGGAGCCGAGGTAGCGCCTGCCCGCGGCCTTGTCCCCGATCGCGCCCCAGTCCCGCAGGAAATCCAGCAGGCGTTCCTTGTCCGTCGCGGTGAGTTCGCCGTCCAGCGCGCCGCGGTCGGTCGCCTTGGCGAGCAGTTCGCTGACATATCCGTACACGTCGGCCTTGGCGGTCCGGATCCGTTCCGGCTGGCGCATTCCGGCCGCCTCGTTGTAGACGAAACCGCTCGCGTTGGCATTGGCGAAGACCTCGATCGGCACCCCGAGTTCACGGCAGTAATCGAGCGTCACCATCCATTGCGCAATCCGCGCCGGCCCGGCGTTCAGATAGATTCCTTCACTGAACGCGGCGGTTTGCGTATTTCCGCGCAGATCGGTCTGCACGGTGCCGCCGCGCGCGGTGAAGTTACGGCCGCCCGGACGATCGGCCGCCTCCAGAACGGTGCAGTCGTATCCCCCTTTCGTCAGTTCGTACGCCGTCGCCAGCCCGGCTATTCCGCCGCCGAGAATCACCACTTTCGCCGCCCCGCGCCCGGTCAGCGCGAAGTCCGACCGGCGCGGCGGCTCGTAACCCGCGCTCGCGTGAGCCGTCGGCGCGAGGCCCAGCGCCCCCATCGTCGCGAACATCGCACCCGCGCCGCCCGCGGCCCCCATTGCCGAAAGAAACCGCCGTCTGCTCAATCCCGGCGGCAAGACGGAACCAGCCATCGGATATCTTCCCCTCTCCCCGAGAACCGCGATGCATAAGGATTTCCTTAGCGCGGCGAAGCTCCGGCGAGCCTACTGCAGATTGCGCGATCCGCTCAATACCGCATTCCGGGTAACCGTTTGAGCCGTCCCGGGTTATATTTTTCATCGGATTACGTCTTCCGCAACGTGGACCGTGCCGCGCTTCAGTATTCGTTGCACCAATTGGCAGCCGAATTCAGCGAAAACCCGGGGAAACGCACGCACCTGGCCCATTCCGCGGTCGATTCCGTGTTCGTCGCCGAACTCTCCTGCCTTTCCCGGGCGTTTCCCGTCGCGGTGGAATATGCCCGCCGGACACCGGACCGTGCGGCAGGATAAAGTGCGGGCGGAGCGAGGGGGCGCGATGGCGGCAGGCGAGGGGCAGTCCCGGTTGCGCTCCGCTGTTCTCGCGCAGGCCTGGCGGCGGATCCCCGGCGTCGAGGTCCTTTCGGCGGACGACGGCGGCCCGCTGACCCGCACGGTCAAGAAAATCGTCGACCCGCTGGTCATCCGCACCGCGGCCCGGCCCCGGCTCGGCCGCCCGCTGCTGGATCCCGCCGCGGCGGCGGAAGTGACCGAGCTGCTGCTGGCCGACTCGGCACGGCTGCGCGCCACGGCAGCGTGGTTCACCCACCTGAAACGGCAACGCCGGGCCCTGCGCATCACGGCGGGAAACGTCCAGGACGTGTGCTTCCCGCTCGCCTACGAGCTCGCGACAACCTTCGCCATGCCGGACGCCTCCGCACCGGAACGAGCCGCGGCGGCATTGCGCGAATGGCACGGCGAAGACGGCGCGGCCGGCGTCGATCAGCTGAGCCGGTACTTGGCAGACCCCCAACGCACCGCCGACTTGACCGCCGAACTGCGTCGTCGCTGGCACACCACCCCGGACCCAGGCCCGGCGGAAGACGCGACAGCCCTGCTCGACGCGGTCGTCAACGGCTTCACCGACCAGGCTTGGCAGGCGCTCGCCGACTCCCCTGCCGGACATGCGTTCGGCCTCGCGCTCCGCCAGCCCGGAGGCACCGCCACGCTCGCCCGGGCCGTCCGCGAGATTTCCGGCCTGCCCGCGCCGGATCTCGGCCTGCAGCGCGGCGAACGCACCGCCGTACCCCCGCTGAATCAGCGTGACGAGACCGGCAACGAGCTTCTCGAACGCAGCATCGAACGCCGGGTGCGTGCCACCCTGCGCCGCCTGCCCGCCGCTGAACAGAACCCCGTCGCCAGCCTCGTCGACGAAGAACTCAGCCGCGCGGCCGCCGGGTTCGGGCTCGAATTGCCGGTGCTGGCAACGTGTTTCGCACTCGGCGTCGTGCTCGCGCCCGCGCTTCGACCGCTCGACGCTCCCCGTGGCGACATCCCGGACTTCGCGCAGCGGCTCAACGCCCAGGTCGCCAGGGAGGGCTACGTCCTGTACGCCCGCCGGGCCCTGGCCGGTTCGACGCCCCTCACCGCGCAGCCGGACGCCGAGATCCTGCGAGAACTGCGCGCGTTCGCGAAGCGCTTCCTCGCCCGGCTGTGGGCTCGGCTGCACGGCTTCGACGTCAACGGCGAGACTCCGACCGCCGCGGCCGACATCCGGGACCTCCTCACCGGGGTTGTCCGGTCGACGTCGCTGGACCTGCGGACGAAGGTGCGCCGCGCCCTCGTCGCCAGCCTGCCCCGATTGGAGGCGGCCTCGTGACGCATCCACGCCCCCGTCGCCAGCCCGCCGCGACTGGAGGCCGCCTCGTGACGCATCCCGTGCACGCCCCCGTCATCGCCGCCGACGGCGCCCTCATCCGCTTCGCGCTCCCCGACCTGCTCGGCGCTCAGGTCGGGTCGATGCGGATTGAACTCACCGACGCCAGCGCGGCCGAACCGTGGCTGACCAGGCTCGTCGGTGCCGAAGCCAGCTTGACCGCGCTCCGCGACGGGCACGTCGACGTCCCGGCCCGCCCCGAACTGGCGCGGCTCGCACTCCTGCTGTGGGCCCGCCGCTGGTGGCCCGCCAGCCCGATCCTCGGAATCCCGTCGCTCGACCCGGCGCTGCTCGATTTCGAAGCCGCCGTCGCGACCACGGCAGTCGAAGACCTCGCCGAAGGCCTGCTCGACGGCTTCGAGGCCAGCCCGGGCGAGCTGTTCGACGCAGCAAACGGCTCGCTCGCCGCAGGACCGGTCGCCGAAGAAGTCCGGCGGCTAAGCACCCAGCTTTCCGCCTGGTTCGACCGCCAGGACGACCTCGAACGAGCCGAAGCCGCCACCGAACTGGCGGATCGGGTGGCCCCAGGCCAACGTGCGTACGCGTTGGCAGCGGGCTCCGGCCCCGCCGCGTCCGGCGAGGGCGTGCTGGCCGAGGGACGCGCCAGTGTCGACTGGGCGCGCGTCCCGCCAGGCGTTCTAGACGCCGCCGAGGACACGGTGACCTGGCGGATCGTCGCGACCAGGACCGCCGCCCGGCTTGAGGTCGAGGTCGCGGGCGCGCTCGACGACGCGTCCCTCACCGCCGTCGCGACTCACGACGGCGAGCCCTTCGCCGAAGTCGCCCTGCACCTCGGCGGCGGAGGATTCGCTGGGACCGCAGACCTGGACGAAGCCGGGACGAGGCTGGCTGCGACGTCCCCCGCCCGGCTCAGCCTCATCGTCGGAGCGGCAGACCCGGACGTCCACGGGACCACGCCGGAAGACCGGGCCGAGGTGATCTCCCTGGTGCGATCCCGCGAAACGCTGCCGCCCGCCGCCCGGACCTTGGCCGAGCGAGCCGTCGCCGACGAGGAGTTCTGACGTGCTCGCCGGGTTGCCGCCACCGCTCGAGCCGCCGGACCGGCCGCGGCCCCCGGAACTCGCCGACGCGGTTTCGCACGGCTATAATTGTCGTTGCGTCGCAAGGCATTTCGGGCTCGATCCGGCTGCTTACCGGGAACTGCCCGCGTGCGCGCTAACCGAAGCCGAGTACGACGCGCTGCTCGCCGAAGCCTTCGCCGTCCAAGCCGAGGCCAAGCGACTCGCAGTGGCGCGGGATGTCGCCGGTGCGCAGCGGGCTTACACCCGAATGCGCCAGCTCGCCCAGCAGCTCGACCGCGTCAGCCTCGAAGTCGCCGCCGTCAGCGATCTGGCCACTGTCTGCTACTCCGCCGGCGATCTCCGCAACGCGCGTCAGTGCGCGGAAGCCGTGCTCAGCGTCTTCGCAGTGAGCACCGCCGCCATCGTCCACTTCGGACAGTACGCCGAACTGCGGATGATCGAAGGATCGCGCGAGGTAGCGGAACGCGTCCTCATCTCACTGTCCACTGAGGAGGGTGACCTCGACAAGGCACGCGAGCTGCTCGCCGATCAGCGCCGCCGCGCGGCTTTCCGCAAGGCCGCCGAACCCGGCCAGTTCCCGCGCGAGCAACTCGACCCGCACGGCGCCGACGAGCTGGAGCTGCGCATCCTCGAAGTGCGCGTGCAAGTGGCCGCCGGAGATCCGGCCGGGGCGCGCGACGCGATCGACAAGATCCTGATCGAGCTGGACAATCTGGCGGAACTCGACGAGGTCCGCGTCCAAGTAGCGGCGCTGCAGGCGATGGCACGCGCCGAACGCGCCCGCATCCGCCAAGCAGGCGGCGAGGAAGCGGACGCGACGGCGGACCTGCTGCGGCTCGCCACCCGGCACGAGGGTCCGGCGGCGGCGAAATTCGCCATCGGACTGGCCGAAACCCGCGCGCTCGGCGGTGATTTCCCGGGCGCGATCGCGGCGATCGTCAAGGCCAGGGACGAACTCGCCGCCGCCGGAGTGACCGGAGACGTCGCCGAGGCCAGCTACGCACTAGGCACGTTGCTGCTGCTCGCCGGCGAAGTCGCACAGGCGCGAGACCAGTTCGAGCACGCGGGAAAGGTGTGGGCTGCGAATGGCGACACTCCGGGCGCGCGTCGACTCGCGTCCGCACTGGCTCGCTGCGCCGCTGCCGAGGGCGACTGGCCGTCCGCGGAGGAGCAGGTGGCCGAGCTCCAGGCGGCGGCACGCGAATCGGGCGAATGGCTGGAGTGCCTGCGCGCCAACTACCTGTCGGCCACGATCGGCTACGCGCGCGGCGAAGACCCGCGAGCGGTGCTGGACCTGCTGCTCCCGGTCGCCCTCGCCGCGCAGGAGTACCGGTTCGCCTTCGCGTCGGCGCAGGCGCGCACCGCGTGGGCGAACAGCGTCGCGGGACCGGCGACGGAACTGCTGATGGTCCTGCTGACCCAACTCGGCGAGACACGGCTGGCGGCCGAGATGATCGAACGCGCCTGCGCGGTCGGCGCGTATCCCGAAGATCGTTCCCTCGACCTGACCGGCGAACTCCCCACGCTGACCACAACGCCCGCCGAATCTGATCAACTTCCGTTGGCAGCACTGGGTTCGGTCACGTCGTCGCTGCCCTTCCGCCTCGCTCCGCCGCCCGGACTGCGCTGGTCACCGTCCTCGCCGATGGAACTGGACGCCTGGTCCCAGCTGGCCGCCGCACGGTACGGATGCGTCCCGGCACCTCGGGCTGTCGAGTCTTGGCCCGCCGCCGACCCGGGCCGCGAGACGTTCATCCTGCGCTATGCCGATGCCGGGCACACCTACCTGAGCTGGCGTACCACGAGCGACCTCGACACCGTCCACACGCACCCGATCGACGCCGATCTCGTCGACACCGCACGCGGATTCCTCGCCGAAGCTTCGCCGACGCCGCGCGAAGGCGAACGGGTCGCCGACGCCGTCCGACGTTCGCTCGACGCCTTTTCCGCCGGAGAACAACGTCTCGCCCGCGTCCTCGCGCTCAACCTCCTGCCCGCCGATCTGGTCGCGCAACTCCGGCGAGCCACTCGCCCCCTGCTGCGAATCCAGCCGTCGCCAGCTCTCGCCACCGTCCCGTGGGGCCTGCTCGCCCTGCCCGATCGACGCCCGGCCCACGTGCTGGAGGCCGACGAGGTCGACACCTGCTTCGACAGCGACGTCCGGATCCTCGATCTCGCCGACGTCTCCCTCCTCGCCCCCGCCGGAATCCCGCGCCGCGAGCCGGCCCCCGGCGGACCGCCCGTCTACCTGCTCGACCCGCGGATCCCCGGCCAGAGCGCGTTCGGCGAACTGGGTTCCGTGCTCGGCAAGCAAGATGCGACCTCGCCCTTGATCCGTCACCTCGACGCCCAGCTCGCCACCGGCCCGGTCCGGCCTGCCGCAGTGCGCGGGCTGGACCTGGTCCGCCGCACCGACACCGACCGTCAGCTGCTCGCCGAGGTACTGGCTTCCGCGTGCTCACGGCTGGTTTTCGCGGGGCACGTCAGCCGCATCCAGGACGTCCACGGCGCGCAGACCGCGCTGCATCTGTCCTGCTCAGCCGACCTGCCGGGCACCGCCGCACCGATCGGCGCGCACCGGCCGTTCACCGCCGCCGACCTGGCACTGTCCGAAGTGGACATGCCCGCACGAGTCGCGCTGATCGGCTGCGCGAGCGCGAGCGACTTCGGCCTGCCCGAACCGTTCGGCGTGCTGCTCGCCGCCGTCGCCGCCGGGGCGGGCTTGGTCGCCGCGACGGTCTGGGCACTGCCGACGTCGGCCGCGGTGCCCGGCGCGGACCCGATGGCCGAGCTGATCATCGCCGTCGACACCGCGCTCGCCGGGCCGGACCCGGTCGCGAAGCTGTGCGCGTGGCAGCGGGAGCGGCTCGCGCACTGGCGCGAACGGCCTGAGCCCGCCCGCTCCCCGGCCTTCTGGGCAGCTCTGACCTGCCTAGACGCCACGGACGACGGCAAGAGCTGGGCTCGATAACAACCCACCCGCTGCCGCACCCGAGCTGACCACCCGTCCGCGCCGGACCTCGACACCACCGACAACGGCAGGGCCTCGAGACAAGCAGCCCACCCCGCCCACAACCCCCTGACCAGCCTCAACTCAACCCGCGACGGCAAAACCTGGGTTCGGTAGCACCCAGCCCGCCCGAAGCTGTGTCCAGCACAACCGCCACAGCGAAAGGCACCCCATGTTCAAGAAAATCCGCGACAAGATCAACGAGGCCACCCAGCAGGGCATGGCCCGAGGCGCGCAGGACTTCCAGCAGCACGCCGAACAGTTCCGGCAGGCCGCCGCCGCGGAAGGCCACGACATCACCCCGCAGCTGCCGACCCCGCAGCTGGCCGCGCAGGCGTTCCGCACCGTCGCCGCCGACCCCGACACGGCCGCTTTCCTGGCGCTGCCGATGCAGGAACAGCTGCGCCAGCAGCAGGAACTCCAGGCCTACGGCACCGAACTGCGCCGCCTCTACGACACCGGCGAGAAGGCCACCCTGGTCATCCGTGCGCTGGAGCCGACCGGCCGGACGGTCGCCGGGCAGGCGCAGTACACCGCGACGCTGGAGGTCACCCGCGCCGACGGGATGACGTACCGGACCGTCACCCCCCTGATCACCCCGCAGGCGACGATCCAGCAGTACGCGCCCGGCACCCGGCACGAAGCCCGCCTCGACCCCGCCGATCCGGCCAAGGTCGCCGTGTTCGGCCCGATCGCGTAGGCGGCCTCGGTGTTCAGCTCATTCGCGTTCGGGCTGCGTGACGATCCTGAAGAGACCCGCGCGTCGAGCCGGCGGCTGTGGCTGCTCGGGATTCCCACCACGCTCGCCTGGGGCGTCGCGGGATGGTCGGGCGCGCTCGGGTTGCTGGACAACTTCCGGCTGATGTCGCTGAACCGCGTCGGCGCGTGGGGGGCCGACGCGGGGCCGGCGGCGTCGCTCGTGCTGTTCTTCAGCCTGTCGGTCACGGTGGCGTCTTCGCTCGGCTTCGCGATGCTGTGGGGCGGCGGAATGTCGTTGCGCCGCATGGGCATCAGCTTCCGCGCGAGCTCACTGGCCGCGGCGCTCGGGGTGACGCTGGGCAGCGGCGTGGCGGCTCCGTCGTGGACGCCGCCGGAATCGGTCGGCGAGCGGCTTCCCCTCCCCGGGGGCAAGGCCGAGCCGTGGTCCGATGTGGACTGGGTGGTCTACTACGAGCCGTTCCTGGTGCCCGTCGTGGCCGGGATCGTCGCGCTGGTCCTGATCGTGGTGCTGTTGCGGTCTTTCCTGCGCGCGGCCGAGGCGGACGACCGCGAGCAGGCGCTGCTGCGCTGCGGCCGCCAGGTGACCGGGTTTCTCACCCGCGTGGACTTCACGAACGTCTGGGTCATGGGGAATCCGCGATTCACCGTCACCGTGCGGTTTCCCACCGAGACCGGCGAACGCGAGGTCGTGGCGACCATGACCACGTCGCTGTTCCAAGCCCCGTCGCAGGGTTCGGCGGTGAAGGTCCGCTACGACCCCCAGGACCCGAAAGCCGTTCTGGTGGAACCGATTTCCCTCTGACTGCCCCAAGGGAGCAGGTCCATGGCAGCCCTTCGCACGATCGCGTTCGGTTTCGTCACCGGCGCGATGATCGGAGCGACCCTGTGCTCGCTCGTCGTCGGCGTCATCGTCGAGAGCGTCCCGTTGTTCGTGACCGGGCTGGGAATTCCGGTCGGCTACGGCATTCTCGTGTACCTCGGCGGCATGCCGCGCCGCGCCCGCGAGGCCGCAGTACCACCGGCGGTGGCGCTCGCGCGGATCGAAAGCCTGCGCGCCGGAGGCACCGAAACCGGCGATCTCCCCGTCGAATTCGTCCTCACGGTCGCGCCGGACGGGGCACCGTCCCATCGCGCGGCGATGAGCCACACCGTCAATCTGGTCGATCTTCCCAGCTACCGCGCGGGCGACGTCCTGGTGGTCGCGTACCCGCCGGACCGGCCGTGGAAGGTCCGGATCGTCTCCAATCCCTCGCCGGGATGGCAACGCCGCGCGGCGAACGCGGTCATCGAGCCCGCGGCCGAGTCCACCTTGGTCCACCCGCCGCCGGAAGGCTGCGCGGCAGGCGTCCTCACGCTGCTCGGGCTGCTGCTCGGCGCGGGCGCCGTCCTCGGGCTTTTCCGCGCCGAACTGTTCGCCCCGGACACCAGCGCGCCCGCACCGCCGCCGCCCGCGTCGTCCGAGGTGACCACGTCGGGCTCCGCGACGGTCGACCTCGGCCCGGAACAGTCATTTCTCGACGAGGGAGAACTGCGCCGCGCCGTCGACACGCTGGCCAAGAGCACCGACGTCTCGCAAACGCTCACCGCGGTTGTCCAGGAACACCGGCTGACGGTCGTCTTCGCGCCGACCGGAGTCCAGGTCCCACGATTCGACCTCCGTACCCTGCCCGTCACCGAGATTCCCGGCCTGGTCCGGAAAGCCTTGCGCACCATCGACGTCGGCACGCCGCAGACCTGGCAGGTCACCGTCGTCCAGCTGCCTTCAGCTCGGACCGTCCGCGTCACGGTGACCGGGCCGAACGGCAGCGGTTCTCTCGCCGGGTGATCAGCCCGCCAAGCCCAGCGACGCGCCGAGCAGCAGCAGTCCTTTGGCTGTCCGCGGATCCGCCCCGGTCAGGTTGGCGATGCGCGACAGGCGATTGTCCACTGTGTTTGGATGGACGTGCAGCTTCCGCGCGGTCTCGCGACGGTTGAAATCGGTGTCGAAGTAGGTCCGGAGCGTCGTCGTCAGATCCGGCTCGCTGCCGAGGCTCGCCGCCAGCGCACGCAGCTGCGGAGTCGCCGCGCTGTCGTGGTTCAGCTGGTATTCGAAGAGGTGGTCGGCGAGCACCGCGACGGTGTCGGGGGCCGAATTCAGCTGCAGGAGCCGTTCCGCCTCTGCCACCGCCGCCGGGATTCCGGACAGCTCGGCCGCGTGGGCGAAGGCGCCGGTGATCGCCACGCCGGTCGTCTGATGTGCTCGCGGAACTGCCTGCCGGGCCTCGGCCAGCGCCGCCTCCTGACTGTCCGAAGTGGACGGAATGAGCAGGAGCCCGCCGTCCGGGTCCAGGGCGGCCAGCACGTCGCCGGACAGTTCTCGACGCAGGTGCTGCAGCAGCAACCGCGCCTTCCGCTGTCCGGCCAGATGCCGGCCGACGGCGTCGCCGGCCGAATCCGCCGGGTCAGCGGCGAACCGCAGCGCCAGCACGCCGTACGCCGGGGCGAGCCGGACGTCCGCCGGTTCCGGCACGGCCTCCCCCGCTGCCAGCCGCCGGACCAGCGCCCGGGCCGCCTCGCGCTGTTCGTGGTCCGCGGTCTGGAACTCCTTTTGATGCGCCTGCACGGCCGCGTTCAGCACCTGGTGCAGGCACTTCAGCAGCACCGCGGTCGTCTCTCCCGGCGGCGATCCGCCGGACAGGTCTTGGATCTCCGCCCACATCTCCTCGGCCGCCAGCAGATACGCGTGCACGAACTCGCTGACCGGCAGCCCCTCCGCGCCCCGCTCCCGGCCCCTCCGGCGGAACAGCTCCAGCTCGTCCTCGCGCAGTTCGCCGCTCTCCCGCACGGCGCGGGCGAACATCCGGCCGAACTCGCGGCACGTGTGCGCCATGTGCAGGTGCAGATGTGCCGGCACCTCGCCCCGGTAGTGCGGGGACGTCTCGACGTACCGGCGGATCGTCCGCTCGCCCATCTTCGGCAGCCGGTGCTCGAAGCTGCGCCACGACAGTTGTGACATGTCACAGCACGGTAGCCGAAAACCTGGGCAATGTGCGCTTCCAGCCGGAATGGTCAGCGGCGACAGTTGGGGTTGTGTCCATGACCGCGATCACAGGAGGCCCCGGACCCATGCGCTGCGAGCCGCTGTTCCGCCCGAAGTCGGTCGCCGTGGTCGGCGTTTCCGCGACCACCGCGCTGTCCTGGGGACGGATCGCGCTGGACCGGCTGCTGCGCGGCGGCTACGGCGGCGAGGTCTTCGCGATCTCCCGCGGCCCGCTCGACCTGCCCGGGGTGCGGCCGGTCGGCTCCCTCGCCGAGATCGGCTACGGCCCGGATCTCGTGGTCCTCGCGACCCCCGCGGAAACGGTCCCGGGCCTGGTCCGGCAGGCGCGCGAACTCGGCTCCGGCGCGGTCATCGTCTTCGCGGCAGGCTTCGCCGAGGGAGGCAACACCGCGCTGGAAGACGAGCTGCGCGAAGCCGCCGGAGACCTGCCGGTGCTCGGCCCGAACTGTCTCGGGGTCGTCAGCCACCCGGCCGGGGTCCAGCTGTCGACGACCGTCTTCCTCGACCGCGAACGCGTGCCGCCAGGCCCGGTCGCGATCGTCACGCAGAGCGGCGCGATGGGTTTCGTGCTCGCCGACCTGCTCGAACAGGCAGGAATCGGCTACTCCTACTACGCGAGCGTCGGGAACGAAGCCTGCCTGTCGAGCCATGAACTCGGCAGCTACCTGCTCGACCAGCCCGATGTCGAAGTCCTCGTGCTCTACCTCGAAGGCGTGCGCAACGCGGACGGTCTCCGCGAACTCGGCCGTCAGGCGCGAGCGGCGGGCAAGACGGTGGTGGCACTCGCGGTGGGCAGCAGCGCCGCCGGCCGGCAGGCCGCGCTGTCGCACACCGCGGCCGTCGCCGGTGACCATTTCCTGCTCGCGTCGCTGTGCCGTCAGGAGGGCATTCACCTGGTCACGGACGACGACCAGCTCGTGGACGCCGTGCTCTGCGCCCGCAAAGGAACGACGCTGCCGCCGGCTCCGCGGCTGGCCGTGCTGACGATGTCCGGCGGCGCGGGCGGCATCCTCGCCGACAACCTGACCGCGCTCGGCGTCCGGATTCCGCCGCTGTCCCGGACGACGCGCGCGAAGCTCGCCGAGGTCGGCGGCGTCGAGGCGGCCGACGAGAACCCGGTCGATCTCGGCGGCAACATCGACCGCTGGCTCGACCGCGTCGGCGATCTCCTCGGCGCGCTCGACGACGATCCGGAGTTGGACGGCGTCGTGCTCTACCTGACGTTCGGCGACCGGTTCCGGGAGGCTTACCACCGGCTGGCCGCGGCCGCCGCCGCGATGCGGACGCCGACGTGGTTCATCTGGGCCTGCGCCCCGCCCGGCGAGCTGGCGCATGTCGGGCGGCCGGACACAGTGCTGCCCAGCATCGGCGCCCTCGTGCGGCGGCTTCGGGTGCTGGTCCCGGACCGGGTCCCGGAACCCGCGCACCACCTGGCCGCCGACGACCGTCCAGTGTGGACTGAACTGCGGGCGATCCCGCTGCTGGAGGACGCTGGCATCGCGCACGTCGACACCGTCGCCGGGATCGATCTCGCGTCAGCGGTCCAGCAACACGGCTGGCCGGAGCCGTATGTGGTCAAGGGCGATGCCGCCGATGTGCCGCACCGGGCCCGCGCCGGGCTCGTCCGCGTCGGCGTCACGGCGGCCGAACTGCCCGCGGTGTTGGAGACGCTCCGGTCCCGGCTGGACGAGGTCTCGACCGACCCGGACCGCACGCTCGTCGTGCAACCCCTGCTGCCGCACGCCGCCGAGCTCGCCTTAGGCGCGACGCGGGATCCGTTGTACGGCACCGCAATCGTCCTCGGCGCGGGCGGCGACCGTGCCGAAGACCCCACCGCACCCCGTCGCGCGCTGCTGCTCCCGGCGACCCCGGAGCAACGGGCCGAACTGGCCGCCTGGGCGGGCGACGTCCTCGCCGCCCCGGCCCCCGCCGTCGCCGCCGCGATCGACGGGCTGATCCGCATCCTCGGCGACCACCCGGAATTCGCCGAAGCCGACCTCAACCCGCTCTGCGTCACCGGAGACGACCTGGTCGCCGTCGACGCGCTGTTCACCGAGACTCTTCAGGAGGCATCCCGTGACTGACCTGCTCGACTACGCCGACAAAGTCTGGCGAGGAGAGGCCGACACCCGCGTCTACCACACCGGCGCGCTGCGCAAAGACGGTCTGCACGAGCTGGCCGAGGGCGTCTGGATGTGGCCGGCGTTCGGCAATGTCTTCCTCTTCCCCACCGCCGACGGCCTGTTCTGCTTCGACACCGGCGAACGCCGCACCGCCAAAGACCTCTTCGGCGCGACCCGCGCCCGCACCGACGCCCCGCTGCACACCGCCGTCTACTCGCACGGACACATCGACCACGTCTTCGGCGTCGGCCCGTTCGACACCGAGGCCGAGGAACGCGGCTGGCGCCGCCCGTCCGTGCTGGCCCACGAGAACACACCGCCGCGCTTCGAGCGGTACGAACGCACCCGCGGCTACAACACGGTGATCAACCAACGCCAGTTCCAGTCGCCCGGATTCCGCTGGCCGGACCGGTACCGGCATCCGGACGTCACTTACCGCGACACCACGACGCTGCGGATCGGCGACCTCGACGTCCGGCTGAAGCACGGCCGCGGCGAGACGGACGACGCGACGATCGCGTGGCTGCCCGATCGGAAAATCCTGTGCTGCGGCGACTTTTTCATCTGGTCCTCCCCTAACCCGGGCAACCCGCAGAAGGTGCAGCGCTACGCCGCCGAGTGGGCGCAGGCGTTGCGCTGGATGGCCGGACTCGGCGCGGAACTGCTGCTGCCCGGCCACGGCGTGCCGATCGTCGGCGCCGACCGGATCCGGACCGCGCTGTCCGACACCGCGGAGTTCCTCGAAACCCTCCACGACCAGACCGTGGACGCGATGAACGCCGGCGCCACGCTCGACGAGGTCGTGCACGGCGTCACCGCGCCCGCCGAACTGCTGGCCAAGCCGTACCTGAAACCGTCGTACGACGAGCCGGAATTCGTCGTCCGCAACGTCTGGCGGCTCTACGGCGGCTGGTACGACGGCAACCCGGCCAACCTGAAACCCGCCCGCCGCGCCGACCTGTCGCGGGAACTCGCCGATCTGTCCGGCGGCTCCGACCGGCTGGCCGCGAGGGCGAGGGAACTGCTCGCCGCCGGGGAACACCGGCTGGCCGGGCACTTCGCCCAACTCGCCGTCGACGCGGCCCCGGACGACGAGACCGCGCACACCGCCCGCGCGGAAGTGTTCACCGCACTGGAAAAAGCCGCGACCTCGACGATGGCCAAGGGCGTCTACGCCTGGGCCGCCGCCGAATCCCAAGCCGTGCTCGACGGCACCGACCGCGCCGAACAACTGCGCGCCCGCACCGCGGGCCGCACCCGCTGGGCCTTCTGAGTTTTCTGAGTTTTCGGTACCACCCCGTCCGACAACGACGTTGAAATGGGGACCCCACGATGAACGCTCCCGCTCTCCCCGCCGAAACCGCCGCCCGCCGGCGCGCCCGCGGCACCAGCGCCCGCGGCTGGGTCGTCACCGGGCTGCTGCTGGTGTTCATGCTGATCAACTTCGCGGACAAGGCCGTGCTCGGGCTCGCCGCGAAGCCGCTGATGCACGATCTCGGCCTGACGCCCGAGGCGTACGGCCTGATCAGCAGCGGGTTCTACTTCCTGTTCAGCATTTCCGCGATCGTGGTCGGCTTCGTGTCGAACCGCGTGCCGACGAAGTGGATCCTGCTCGTGCTGGGCGTCGTCTGGGCGCTGACCCAGGCCCCGATGCTCGGCACCGTCGGCTTCGGCGCGGTGCTGGTCAGCCGGATCGTCCTCGGCGCGGCCGAAGGACCGGCGAATCCGCTGGCCATGCACGCGGCGTACAAGTGGTTCCCCAACGAGAAACGCGGGCTGCCCAGCGCCTTGCTGAACGCGGGGTCCGGCATCGGCGTGGCGCTGGCGTCGCCGCTGCTGACCGCGCTGATCGTCGGCTACGGGTGGCGGTGGGCGTTCTTCGCGCTGCTCGTCGTCGGACTGGTGTGGTCGTTGCTGTGGGCGATCTTCGGGCGGGAGGGGAAGGTCGCCGGGACCGCGTCCGTGCACGCGGACGAGGCCAAGACCGAAGCGGACGAACCCCGCGTGCCCTACCGCCGGATCCTGCTGAGCGGCACGTGGCTCGGCGGTTTCCTGGCCGGTTTCGCCGCGTACTGGGCGCTGTCCGTGCTGGTCGCGTGGGTGCCGCAGTACCTCGAGACGGCGTTGCACTACAGCACGGTGACCACCGGGACGCTGGTCGCGCTGCCGTGGATCGCGTCAGTCGTGTTCAACCTCGCCCAGGGCGCGCTCAGCGACCGGCTGATGCGGCGCGGAGTGTCGAGCCGGGTGGCGCGAGGGGTGCTCGGCGGCATCGCGGTGCTGGTCTCCGGTCTGGCGATGCTGCTGTTCCCGCACACCGGAGGCTGGTTCCAGATCGCGTTGCTGACCGTCGCGTTCAGCCTCGGCGGGGTCGTGTTCGCGCTCGGCGTCACGATGAACGCCGAGATCAGCCCGACCCGCCAGCGCGGCGCGGTGCTGTCCATCAGCGTCGGGCTGGTCACCACCGCCGGATTGCTCGCCCCGTACCTCACCGGGCGGCTGATCCAGGCCGCTTCGTCGCCCGGCAGCGGCTTCACGCTCGCCTTCACGATCAGCGGCCTGCTGTCCGTCGCGGGCGGCCTGCTCGCGATGTTCTTCGTCAACCCGGACCGCACCGCACGGCGGCTCGGACTCCGCTCGGATCGGATCGAGGTGGTCGGCTGATGCCTTTTCAAGACACCAAAAACCCGCTCTACGGCACCGGCGAGATCACCGAGGTCGCGCCCGGCGTCCGTTCGATCGGCTTGCAGGGCAACAGTCTGGCGGTGGAAACGGACGCGGGTCTCGTCGTGGTCGACACCGGGCCGTCTCCGGACCTCGTCGCACCGGTGCTGGACCAGCTTCGCGAGCCCGTGCGCTGGATCGTCTACAGCCACGGGCATCTCGGCTACAACTACGGCGTACCAGGGTTTTTCGACTACGCGGTCGCCCATGGCGAACGCCGCCCGACTGTCGTGGCGCACGAGAACGTCGTCCGGCGCTATCAGCGGTATCTGGAGACCGCCGGGCTGCAGAACCACATCAACACCCGGCAATTCCGCCGCCCGATGGCCGACCTCATGGCCCCGCCGCCGGTCACCTTCCCTGACCAGACCTACCGGGAAGCGATGACCCTCGCCCCGGACGTCCGGCTGCTGTGGGCGCCGTCCGAAACCGACGACGTGACCGCCGTGTGGCTGCCGTCCCAACGGGTTCTGTACGGCAGCGCGGCGGTGATCAACGGCATCCCCAACATCGGGACGCCCATGCGAACCATGCGCGACACGGTGCGGTGGGCGGATACCTTGGACCGGCTCGCCGCGTTGAACCCCGCCGTGCTGGTGCCGGAGTTCGGCCCGGTGATCCGCGAGGACCCGGTCCGGCAACTCACCATGACCGCTGCCGCGCTCCGGTGGCTGCGCGGTGCGGTCGTGGATCAGCTCAACCGAGGCCGGCGGGTGGACGACATCGTGCACGATCTCCGGTATCCGGCCGAACTGTTCGACGTGCCGTGGATGCGCGAGCACTACGGGCACCGGGAGTACATCGTCCGCGACATCGTGCGGTCGGAAACCGGCTGGTGGGACGGAAATCCGACAACTCTGCACCCGTCCCGCCCGGACGTCGCGGCCGCCGTCCGGGCTGAGGCGATCACGGACAAGCAGGCGGTGCTCGACCAGGCCGATCGGCTGCGGGCGAACGGGCGGGTGCAGGACGCGTTGCACGTCATCGACCTGCTGGCGCTCGCGCCCGGGGACGACCCGCTGGTCAAGCAGGCGCGGACGGTGAAAGAGGAGCTGTGCGCGGTGCGGGCGGCGGAGGCCAGCAGTTACGTGTCGCGAAGCTTCTACCGCAGCGGCTGGTGACGCCGCAGCGATCCGGTCGCAGTCCGCGCTCGACCGCCTGATCGGCCCAGCGCCGGGAAGGTCCGTGAGGGGAACCCTGAGGGACTCTGATTCCCTCAGGGTTCCCCTCACGGACCTTTTGCTGGGGCGTTACTGCGCGGGCAACGCCTCGGTCCACGTCAGCTCCAGCCGCTCCGGCCCCCGCTGCCGCCGCGCGCTCAGCCACGGCACCTCGGCCGCGTCGACCGCCAGCGCCAGATCCGGGAACCGGGCCAGCAGTGTGCCCAGCGCGACCTGCAGTTCCAGCCGAGCCATCTGGGCGCCAAGGCAGTGGTGCGGGCCGTGGCCGAAGCCGACGTGGTGGTTGCGCGGGCGGGCCAGGTTCAGGTCCTCTGGGCACTCGAACACCGTCGCGTCGCGGTTGGCACCGTCGACGTCGGCGAACACCGCTTCGCCCTTGCGGATCAGCTGGCCGCCGATTTCGACGTCCTCGCTGGCGATGTGCGCGAAACTGGCGCTCGCGCTGAGCGGGACGAACCGCAGCAGTTCCTCGACCGCCGACGGCATCAGGCTGGGATCCGAGCGCAGGCGGGCCAGCTGGTCCGGGTTCGTCAGCAGGGTGTAGAGCAGGTTGGAGATGTGGTTCGCGGTCGTCTCGTGCCCGACGGCCAGGATTCCGCCGGACAGGTCGATCAGCTCGCCCTCAGTCAGCCGGCCCTCGTCGTCGCGGGCCCGCACCAGCGCGCCGATCAGGTCGTCGGTCGGGGTCTCCCGGCGTTCCGCGACCAGACCGGCGATGTAACCCCACAGTTCGCGCTGCGCGGTCATGATCGCGGTGTGGTCCGAACCGTCGCCGCTGAGCATCAGCATGGTGTCGGTCCAGGTGTGCACCTTTTCGCGATCCTCTTGCGGCACCCCGAGAAGCTCGCACAGCGCGGTGATCGGCAGCGGGATCGAGAACGACGACACCAGATCCACCGGCGGACCCTGTTCGATCATCCGGTCGATCAGCCCGTCGGTGATTTCCTGGACGCGCGGGCGCAGCGTTTCCACCCGTTTCGGGGTGAACGCGGCCGCGACCAGCCGGCGCAGGCGGGAATGCATCGGCGGGTCCATCGTGATGATCGAGCTTTCGCTCTCGATCGCCTCGGTCCCGCGCGGCGCGTCCTTCCCGACGGTCAGGCTGCGCATCAGCCTGCGGTCCACCAGCACCGCCCGCACGTCCTCGTACCGCGTCGCCAGCCAGGCCTCGCCGCCGTAGGGCAACCGCACCCGGCTCATCCCCGGCTGCTCGCGCATTTCCGCGTACCGGGCGTCGACCGCCAGCGCCGACGGTGCGAACGGGTACGGGCACACTTCAGTATTCACGACGAACTCCCAAGTCCGGCAACGGTTTCCACGATCGGTTCTGCTACGGATCCCAGCCACGCCTCGACGGCCGACGCCGTGCTCTCCGCGTCCTCGGCGACGATGCTGAAATGGTCCCCGGGCACGGTTTCCACGCGGTCGGCCCGCGACCAGGTCGTCTGCCACTCCGGCCCGGCCAGGTCCCCGAAGCTGCGGGCGGAACGCAGCAGCACCGTGGGGACCTGGATGTCCGGCGGTCCCGCTGTGGCGAGAAGGCCGAGGTAGCGGCCCATGGCGGTCAGTTGCGCCCGGTCGAATCCGCCGTCGTCCTGGCGGGTCAGCACCTCCCCGGCCAGCGCGTGGACGGCCTTCTCGCCCGGGCCGCCGATCTCGTAGGTGTCCAGCAGGCACAGACCCGCCGGAGCACGCCCGGTGCCGGCCAGTTCCGCGGCGACGGCTTCGGCCAGCAGCCCGCCGGACGAATACCCCAGCAACGCGAAGGGCTCGCCCTCGGCTGCTTCGCGGGCCTGATCGGCGAGAACCGCGACGACCGTGGCGAGGTCGGCCGGAAGCGGCTCGTCCGCGGTGAAGCCGGGCAGCGACAGCACCGAGACGCGCCGGTCTTCGCGGAAGGGTGCGGCCAAGCGTCCATATTGGACGGCACCGGTCATCGCGGCGGGCGAGGGCACGCACAGCAGCACGGGACGTCGCGGCCCCTCGGCCAGCCGTACCGGCCGAGAGCGCGTGGTCGATTCGCGGAACGACGGGCGCAGGTTCGCCGCGGCACCGAGCAGGGCGACGCCTTCCGGCACCCGGCCCGCCGCCACCGCCTCGGCGAACAGCCGCGCGACCGGATCCCCTGGCGTCGGAGCAGACGATTTCTTCGGAGTGTCCGAAAAGGACTCGTTCAGGAACTCCGCCAGGTCCGCGACGGTGGGATGGTCGAACACCAGGGTCGCGCCGAGGGTCAGGCCGGTCAGCTCGGCGAGCCGGTTCCGCACTTGGACCGCGGTGAGCGAGTCGAAACCGAGGTCCGGCAGGGCACTGCCGGGTTCGAGGGCCTCGCCGTGGCCGAGCACCGCCGCGACCTGCGTACCGACCAGTTCCTCCAGCCGTTCCCTGCGTTCCGCCGGCGGCGTGCGGCGCAGCCTGCCCGCGGCCGAACCGCCGGTGCGCCGGGTCGTCCGCACGTGTCCGCGGAGCAGCGGAGGGACGTCGTCGCCGCGCCACGCGTCGAGCCGCAGCGGGGCCAGTACCGGCGCCGGGTCGGCGAGGGCCGCGTCGAGGAGGGCCAAGCCTGCTTCGGCGGTGAGGCCGCCGGTGCGTTCGCCGGTGCGTTCGTCGGAGTTCCACAGCCCCCAGGCCAGTGACTGCGCGGGCAAGCCGAGACTGCGGCGGTGCTGGGCGAGGGCGTCGAGGAACGCGTTCGCCGCCGCGTAATTCGCCTGGCCGGGCGCGCCGAGGAGGCCTGCCGCGGACGAGAACAGAACGAACCTCTCGACGTCCCCGGCCAGTTCGTGCAGGTTCCACGCGGCCGTGGCTTTGGCCTCGAACACCGCGTCGACCTGGTCCGCGGTCAGCGAGGTGAGCATCCCGTCGGCCAGCACTCCCGCCGCGTGCACGATCGCGGTGACCGGGTGCGCGGTCAGCAGCGCGGCGACGGCGGATCGGTCGGCGAGGTCGCAGACCGCCACCTCGGCCTCCGCGCCAAGCGCGGCCAGTTCCGCGGTCAGGCCGTCCCCGCCCCGTCCGGTCCGGCTCGCCAGCACCAGCTTCCGGACGCCGTGGCGGCGCACCAGGTGTTCGGCCGCCAACCGGCCGAGCTGCCCGGTCCCGCCGGTGATCAGCACCGGGCCGGGTCCCCATTCCGCGCTTTCGGCGGCTTCGACAGCGACCAGGCGCGGGGTCAGAGTCCGATCGCCACGCACGACGACGGCCGGCTCGAGGGTGGTGGCGATCAAGTCGTCGGACGGCGGCGCGTCCGTGTCCAGGTGCACGATGCGGCCCGGGTGCTCGTTCTGCGCGGAGCGGACCAATCCGGCGACCGCCGCCCCGGCCAGGTCCACCGGTTCGCCGGGCAGCCCCGCCGCGTGGCGGGTGCTCACCACGATCCGCCGATCGTCGGCGAGCGCCGTGCGCAACGCGACGAGAATCCGGTGGACTTCTTGTTGTGCCGAGGCAGCGTCGGCTCCTGGCGAAACCACCAAAGTCTGGACGTCGTCCGCTTTCCTGCGGGGAAGGACGCACTCGGTCCATTCCGGACGGAGCAACGTCCCGGAACGGGGAGCACGCCGTACGCCGGTGACCGGACGCAACGCCAGAGAGCCGATCGTAGCCACCGGATTGCCCGAGCAGTCCGAAAAGGACAGCGAAACCGTATTCTCCCCCAGCGGTTTCACGTGTACTCGAAGCTCAGAGCTGCCAGCCGACCACAAGTCCGCTTCGGACCACGAGTACGGCAGCAATGTCCCCGCATCGGCAGCCGGACCGAGACCGACAGCGTGCAGCGCCGCATCGGCAAGCCCCGGATGCAGGCCGAACTCGGCGGCGTCCAGCACTGCGGACTCCGGCAGGGCGACTTCGGTGAACACCTCGTCCCCGCGTCGCCAAGCGGTTTTCAGGCCCCGGAACAACGGCCCGTACTCGACGCCGCGTTCGGCGAGAAGCTCATACATCCCGTCGAGATCGATCTCCTCGGCCCCGGCAGGCGGCCAGTCCGGGCCGGTGGCGGGTGCCGGTCCGGCCGGAGCCAGCGCACCGTCGGCGTGCCGGACCCAAGGCGCGTCGCCGGTCTGCGCGTGAATGCTCAACGGCCGCACCCCGGCTTCATCTGCCCCGCCGACGCGGACCTGAACCCGAACCCCGGCGCCGTCGAGAACCAGCGGCGCGTGCACGGTCAGCTCGCGAACCCGCGTGGCCCCCGCCTCTTCACCGGCACGCAGGGCGAGTTCGAGGAAGCCGGTGCCCGGAAACAACACCGAGCCGCCGACAGTGTGTCCGTTCAGCCAAGGCTGCGCGGCGGTCGAAATACGGCCGTGCAGCAGGAATCCGTCGCCCTCGGCGAGCGGGACAGCGGCTCCCAGCAGCGGGTGGCCCGCCGCTTCGAGCCCGGTCGCGGACAGGTCTCCTGCCTCGTCCGAAGCGGACAGCCAGTAGCGTTCCCGCTGGAAGGGGTAAGTCGGCAGGTCCGCGAACCCCGCTGCGCGCGGCGCGAGGACCGCCGCCCAGTCCAGGGAGACACCGTCGGCGTGCAGCGCCCCGATCGCCTCGGCGATGGCGACGTCCTCCGGAACATCGCGACGCAACGCGGCGACGGCCAGCGGCGCGTCCGGCAGCAGCGCGGTGAGCGGTCCGTCCGCGCCGAGTTCGAAAAACCGGGTGACGCCTTGGCTCTCCAACGTGCGGACCGCGTCGCCGAACCGGACCGGGTTGCGGATGTTGCGCACCCAGTAGTCGGCGTCGAAGGATTCGATCGGCTCGCCGGTGACCGTGGAGACGACGGGCAGTTCCGGTGTGGCGCAGGTGACCCGCGCGGCGATCGCGCGGAACGGTTCGAGCACCGGGTCCATCAGCCGCGAATGGCAGGCCACCGAGAGCGCCAGCCGCTTGGTGCGCCGCCCCTCGGCGGAGAACCGGGCGACGACGGCCCGCACCGCCGCTTCCTCCCCGGCGACGACCACCGTTCGCGGACCGTTGACAGCAGCCACATCGACCGCTTCCCCGGCGAATTCCTCCGGATCAGCCTCGATCGCCGCCATCGCGCCGCGCGGCTGCGCCTGCATCAGCGTCGCCCGCACGACGACCAGCTCCGCCGCGTCCGCGAGCGTCAGCACTCCGGCACAATGCGCGGCCGCCAGCTCGCCGCCGGAGTGTCCACACAGGACGTCCGGCAGCAGTTGCCACGATTCGGCCAGCCGGAACAACGCGACCTCGATCGCGAACAATCCCGCTTGGCTGTACCGGAACTCGTCGAGCGGCCCGCCGATCGCCTCCCGCAGCGGACGGTCCAGATGCCGGTCGAGTTCCGCGCAAGCGGCGGCATAAGCGCTCGCGAACACCGGATACGCGGCGGCCAGTTCCGCACCCATGCCCGTCCGCTGTGACCCGGCACCGGAGAACAGGAACGCCACCGGCTCCTCGCCGCGCACCACTTTGCCCTCGCCGCGCACCGCCCTGGCGGCCGGATCGGCCAACCCCGCGAGCAGCTCTTCCCGATCGCGCGCGACGACTGTCGCGCGATGCTCCAAATGCGTGCGCCCGGTCGCGAGCGTCCAGGCGACGTCCGCCGGACGGAGATCCGGCTCGTCCCGCAGCCGCTCGGCCAGCCGTTCCGCCTGCGCCCGCAGGGCCGCCGGATCGCGCCCGCTGAGCACGACCGGCACCGCTACCCCGTCGCTCGCCACGAGTTCGGCGGGTGCCGGAGCTTCCTCCACCACGACGTGAGCGTTCGTCCCGCTCAACCCGAAACTCGACACCGCCCCGCGCCGCGGCCGAGACCCGCGCGGCCACGGCATCGCCTCGGTCAGCAGTTCGACCGCACCGGCAGACCACTCGATCCGGCTGCTGGGCGCGTCCACGTGCAATGTCTTCGGGAGCAGCTCGTGCCGCAACGCGAGCCCCAGTTTCAGCAGCCCAGCGACGCCGGACGCCGCCTGGGTGTGCCCGAGATTGGACTTCAACGACCCGAGCCGCAACGGATCCGCGCCGCCCCGGTCCGCGCCGTAGGTGGCCAGAAGCGCCTGTGCCTCAATGGGATCGCCGAGCGGCGTCGCCGTCCCGTGGGCCTCCACTACGTCGATCTGCGCCGCGGACAACCGGGCCGACGCCAGCGCCTGCCGGATCACCCGGCGCTGCGCCGGACCGTTCGGCGCGGTAATGCCGTTCGACGCGCCGTCGGAGTTGACCGCGCTGCCGCGAAGCACCGCCAGGATCGGGCGACCGGACCGGCGCGCGTCGGAAAGCCGTTGCAGCACCAGCATTACACAGCCCTCGGACCACGCCGTTCCGTCCGCGGATTCGGCGAAGCTCCGGCAGCGCGCGCCGCGGGACAACGTGCCGTCCTTGCTGAACTCGACGAACGTGCGCGGCGTCGACATCACCGTCGCCCCGCCCGCGAGCGCGAGTTCGCACTCCCCCGCGCGCAGCGCCTGCGCCGCGAGATGCACGGTGACCAGCGACGACGAGCACGCGGTGTCCACCGTGATCGCCGGCCCCTGCAACCCGAACGTGTAGGCGACCCGGCCGGACACCATCCCGGACGCGGCGAAACTGCCCGGATAGTCGTGGTACATCACGCCGGTGAACACGCCGGTCCGGCTGCCGCCCAGCGAACGCGGCGGAATCCCGGCCCGCTCCAGCGATTCCCAGCCGGTTTCGAGCAGGAGCCGCAACTGCGGGTCCATCAGCAGGGCGTCGCGGGGGCTGATCCCGAAGAGCCCGGCGTCGAAGTCTCCCGCACCGGCCAGAAACCCGCCCTCCCGCACGGAAATCGACCCCGGCCGGACCCCTTCGGGATCGTAAAGCCGCTCGACGTCCCAGCCGCGGTCGTCCGGGAACCCGCCGATCGCGTCGCCGCCGTCGGAGAGAAGCCGCCACAACTGTTCCGGCGTCTCGATCCCGCCCGGCAGCCGGCACCCAGCACCGACGACCGCGACCGGTTCCGCTCCCGCAGCCGCGGACGCGGACGCGCCGAGCAGCCGCCGGTTCTCGTCTTTGAGCCGATGATTCTCCTTCAGCGACGTACGCAATGCGGCGACCAGGTTGCGTTCAGACTCGCTCAACGGCCCCCCAGGGCTAGATGTGCGGCATGACCAGTCCGACATTACGCACCAACCGGATCACTGCCACCCCCTAGATAGTGGGCCGCCGGTCGCGCACCTGGCTGATCGGCGCGGGGATCTCCGTTTCCTCAGCCGGAATCTGACCACCCTTTCCCTTGCGAGATCTCCCTTTCCTCGACCGAAACGCCGCCGCCCCCTCCCCTCAGATACCGAGATCGACCCCTTCCTGGCGACGCTCCCCAGGCGACCTCGCCAACGGCCGCCGCAGCGTCGCGAGCTGCAACCCGAGCACCACGCCGACACCGATCGCCCTCAGCGAAACGGCCGCTTCCGCCACCGCCTCCCCGCAACCCATGGCCTCGCGTACGCGCTCCCGTCAGATCACTGCGAGATCTCCCTTTCCTCACCCGAAACGCCACCGCCCCCTCCCCTCAAACACCGAGATCGACCCCTTCCCGGCGACGCTCCCCAGGCGACCTAGCCATCGGCCGCCGCAGCGTGGCGAGTTGCAAGCCGAGCACCACGCCGACACCGATCGCCGCGGTGGACACGATCGCCTCCGCCACCGCGTCCCAAGAACCTGGGACGCGGGCGAAGACCTGAGACAGGCTCAGATACATCGCCGGTCCCGGCAGCACGGCACCCGTGAGACCAGGGATCGTGACCACCGCGGTCGGCACCTGCAAGATCCGGGCGGCCGCACCGGCGAGGATGCCGAGCACCGTCGTGGCAAGGAAAATCGAGACCGGAGTGGACAGGCCGAGCACCGATCGTCCCGTCCAGTTCACCAGTGACGTCACGAGTCCAGCCCCGCAGGCGAGCAGCCACCACCGCGCCGGGGTGCCCATCAGGATCGCGTTTCCCAGCGAACCGGCCAGCGCCGTCACCGGCACCAGGGCCAGAGGGAGCGCGGCCAGCGAAACGCGGCTGGCCTCGCCGAGGATGTCGAGGTCGTTCGCGACCGACACTACGACCATCACCCCGGTCGCGATCGCGCCGGTCAGCAGCAGAACCGTCACGATCCGCGCGGCGGCCATCAGATGGAAATCGCCGACCGCGTCCTCCACCAGCGACACCAACGACAGGATCGGCAGCAACAACACGAGATTCGCCGCCGAGAGGCTCGCTGCTTCGTGCCCGGTGAGCACACCGAGCGACAGCAGCGAAATCGCGACGACCAGCACCGTGCTCGCCTTCGCCGCGACCTGGAAGAACTCCGCGATGCCGACCGTGCTCAGCACCCATCCGACGCGGTTCGCGAAGACGAACAACCCAGCCGACACCACCGCGGCCAGCACAGTCCCGTTCGCCTGCAGGCAAATCATCGCCGCGAGCAGGCACCCGCCGAGCAAACTCACGTACCACGGCCACGTCGGCCCGGCCTGAGCGAGGATTCCGGCGTCACGCTCGGCCTCGGCGGGCGAAATCGTACCGGCGCCCGCGCGGACCGCGAGCGCCTCCAGGTCTCCCATCCGGCCGATGTCGCGCGCGTCGTTCGCCTGCACGCTCCCGAACAAAACCAGCGGTTCCGCCTCGCCGCCGGGACAGTATTGGAGGTGAATTGCCCGTACTCCCACCGAAATCCGCAGATCCTCGACGCCGCCCGCGAGCGCCAGCCCGCGCACCGTGCGCACGATCACCGCCGTTTCGAGTCCCTGCCTGAACATCTGCATCGCCACGTCGAGCGCGAAGCTCAGCACCCTTCGCGCTTGTTCGCGCTCGTCCTTTGCCATGAACCGCACTTTAAGGAGCCGCCCAGACAAAAATGCGCCCGCGAACGCGTCGCTCGCGAGGCTTCGCCCGATCGTGGCACGCCGACGCCCGCAGCCTTTGTTCCAGCCACCGGAACCCCTCCGGACAGCCTCTTGCGCGTCCGGCCAGGATGGCCACACTTCTGAGTGAACCGCCGCGATACCTGTGACACGGCCCACATCTGAACCGATACACCGTCTGCCGTGCCTTCGCACCGCGAGCCGAACAGCGCGTCCGAGACCTGGGGGAACCGCCCGTGATCACTGCCGCAGAACTCTTTGTCCGGCAGGCATTCCGGCGACCAGCGGAGGGAACGACCGCGCCGGAGCCCGTGGTCGCGCTGCTCGGGCCGAAGGGCGCGGGCAAGAGCACCGCGCTGAAGGCGATCGCCAAAGCCTGCGGCGGCACGCTCGTGCACGCCCGGCTCGATTTCCGGGACGCCCGCGTCGCCGATCCGATTTCCGCCGTCGCCTGCGTTTCCTTCCTGCTGGCGCGGCACTGGGACAATCTGCCGCGCGACCCGACCTTCCACCGCGTCGGGCTTTCCTTGCTGGCACTGAACGAAACCCTGCCGCCGGACAGCGACGCCGCCCGCGAGTACGTGCTTCAGCTCGTCGGAAGCTACCTTCGCCAGGAGGACGACGAGCGGGTCGCGGACCTGGCCGGCGCGGCGGTCCAGTTCGCCCTGTCGCTGTCCGGGATCGGGGCGCAGGTGCCGGGACCCGCGGTCCGGCAAGCGGTCAGCAGCGGAATCGGCGCCCTGCTGCGACTCGCGAACCGACGACGGCGAAGCGTGCGGCAGGCGCTGAGATGGTTCAGCGGATTGCTGGAGGGAACCGGCGCGATCGACTCGCTGATCGCGCTGAGCCAACGCAGTTCGGATCCGCTCCCGCACGTGATGAACGCGTTCCTGACCGATTTGTCGCGCAGTGCCGACCAGTGGACGACGCCGGTACGGCGATGCCGCTGCCTGACCCCGCACGGGCAGCACGGCCCGCACGAGCACGCCTGGGCCTTGTTGATCGACAACGTCGACGCCACGCCCGCCGGCCGCGCATTCCTGACTGCCTTCGTGAGCGCACGGCAGAATCGGTTGCCCAAGCGCGATCCGCTGCTGGTAGTCGCGGCGATGGACCGATGGTCGGCCGATTGGGGCCATTGGTGGCGGGAACCGTGGCGGACGAAAGCGGACCGCCCGGACAAGCGCCCGATCCCCCTGCTGTCCCAGGCCGATTTCAAGCAGTGGACCCAGCATCTGGCCGCCGGCCAAGCGGGCTCGGCCCGGGCCTGGTATCCCGTCTGGCTGGACCCGCCCGGCCCCGAAGTGCTTCGCGAACTCGCCCCGACCACTCCAGACGGCTGGGACCCGGCCGTCTTCGCCAAGTTCGTCGAGCGGCTCTCCGGCAGCCTGCCCGCCGCCGCGCAGGAGATCGGCCGCTGGGTCACCGAACTGCCGGCAGACACCGCGCTGCTCGCGCGCTCGTTGCTGTTCCAGCAGCACAACGGAACCACGCTGTGGGAACGCGCGCTGAAGTCCTACCTGCCGAGGCCGCTGCTGGCGGACGCACTGCACGTCCTCATTCCGCAGGCGGTCGCGGTGGCGGCCCAGCTCCGACAGCCCGGGCAGGGGGCCAAGTTGAGCCCCGTCGCCTTTCCCGGTGCCAACCAGATCCTGAGCGCACTGCGCGAAAACCTCTGGGTCAGCACCTTCGCCGCCCGCCCTTCGCGACTGTGGCCGGTCGCCGCCCCCGGGCAGGAGCATCCCGCGGTCCTGCATCCGTGGCTGCTCGCTTGCCTGATGGCGGGCCTGCACGCGCAGAGCGCCTCCGACCGGCACGCCGTGACGACGACGTGGGCCGACGTGTTCAGCGCGATGGCGGCCACGTGCGCCGGGCCGAGCGGCGACGCGGACCTGGCCCGGCGGTTGTACTACCACCTCGCCTGCGACAACTTCGAAAAGGCAGTCGGGGAGCTGGTGGGGCAGTTCGCCGAACTCGAGCACCCGGACTGGGTCAGGCTCCTGGACCAGGTGACCGCCGCCCCGTGCCGGTGGCCCGCGCTCGAGCCGGTCGACGACATCGTCGCGCGGCTCGTGCCGGACGCGCGGCCGGGGCGGGAATCGGCCGAAGCCGCGATCAGCTGCATCGTGGCCCTGCTCTGGCTGTACCACGACGCGCACACCCTGCCGGACCCGGCGCGGGATCAGCGGATCCGCCAGAGCTTCTTGCGGCTGGCCAGCAACTATTCGGCCCGGGTGGACACGGACGCGCTCATCGACGCCGCCGAACGATTCGACAGCCGGTAAGCCGCCACTTCTGCGACAGGAGCGCGATGAGCACCATGAAAAGAATCCTGCGCTGGTTCACCGAGAAGTTCCCGAAGCTGGCCAACTGGGTGCTGCGCCGGCCGGTGCTGGCCACCGGCTTCGCCACCCTGACGGTGGTCGTCCTGGTCGTCGCGGGCTTCCTCGTGCCCCCGCTGTTCGCCCGATGCGGGGCAGGCATGTTCGCGGACGCGAGCGACGCGTGCGTCGGCATCAACCTGGACAGCTCGCAGTTCCGGAGGGACGAACCCGAGCACATGCGGGACCTGGAAAAGACGATCCGGGCCAACAACGAAGCCGTGACCGGCAACTACGTGTCGGTGGTGCTGTTCCAGGACATGTCGCCGAACGAGGGCGTCGACACCAGGCTCTACCCCGACCTGTATCCCGACATCGAGGGCGCGATCGCGGGCGTGTGGCGAGCCAACCACACCGCCGCGTTCCAGGGCAGCGTGCCGAAGGTGAAGCTGTTCCTGGCCAGCATGGGCAGCCAGTACGCGAGCTGGTCCGAGGCCGCGGACAAGATCTCCGAGCACGCGGCCGCCCAGCACGTGGTCGCGGTGCTCGGGCTCGGGCAGAGCCTGGACAACACCCGTGCGGCGGCGGCGAAACTGACCGGCCAGGCCCGTCTTCCGGTGATCGGCGCGACGGTCACCGGCGACACCATGAACCTGACTCCAGAAGGCAAGCTCAACACCGGTTTCTTCCGCACCTCGCCCACGAACACCCACTCCGTGGCGGCCGCCGCCCGCTACATCGCGAGCATCGAGCCGGATCCGTCGCGGGTCGCGATCGTGCAGGACAACATCCCCGGCGACGACTACACCCAGACGCTCGGCGCGATGGCCGTCAAGGAAATGCCCGCCGCGCACCGGTTCCCGTTCACGTCGCCGGGCGCACTGCCCGCCGACGTCTCGCGCAGCGACCCGCTGCTCACCCAATTCGCTTATCTGGACCAGAATCTCTGCTCGGTCGCGCCGACGGTCGTCTACTTCACCGGCCGCGGCACCGATCTCGGACCGTTCGTGCAGTCCTGGACGCAGGGGAACACCCCGTGCGTCAACGGGAAACTGACGGTCGTCACCGGTGACGACGGCGGCTCCGCGATCAACGAGGCCAGCCTCCGCGACGCCGTCCGCGGCGGCCACGTCCGGGTGCTGTTCACCTCGCTGGCGAGCCCCGACGAATGGGGTCCGTGCAACGGCTCCGCGGAACAGGCCGCCTACAACACTTTCCAGGCGGTCTTCACCGGCAAACCCGGCACCTGCGACGGCCAGCCGGTCCGCGCGGACGACGGCGCCGCCCCGCTGAGCTTCTCCGTCGCCGACCTGGGCAGCGGCGAAGGCATCCTCACCCACGACGCCGTGATGGTCGCCGTGACCGCCGCCCGCCGCGCCGCGAACGGCAACGCCGACACGGTCGTGCGCGCGCCCCTCTCGCAGATCGGGTTCATCGAGGAAATGCGCTGCCAGAACGCCGTCCACGGGGCGAGCGGCACCATCCAGTTCAGCCCGGATCAGGCACAGTACGGCAACCCGGTGGAGAAGCCGTTCCCGGTCGTGGAGATCAGGGCCGACGGGTCCACTGCGACCGTCTGGAACAAGGCGGTCACGTCTGCGGTGCCGAAGCCGTCTTGCTGACGCCCCGGGCGTTCAGCCAGCCACGGTAGCGACGCAAGGCACCTTGCTGCAGAACGGTTTCCTTCACCAGCGCCAGCTTCGGATTCGTCCGCAACCGCGGCGCACGACCCGCGCCCAACCGTCGCAGCTGGCGGCGCACCCGGGCCATCCCCGCCGCGGACGCCAGCGCTTTGTCCTTGATCGCCACCGGCTCGAGCTCCACAGCGGCGTCCTCGCCGTGCAGCCACTTCTTCGGCAGGTCCGGATCCACCGCGAGCGCGGTCCCCATCCCAGCCAGGTCGATACCGCCCGCCAGCACCTGCTCGGCGACCGACCGCCGGACGATGCCGCCGGTCAGCATCAACGGCAGCGGGCTGGTCCGGGCGAGTTCTTCCGCCAGCGTCAGGAAGTACGCCTCCCTCGCCAACGTGCGCTCGTCAGCAGACCGGCCCGACATCGCCGGGCTTTCGTAGCTGCCGCCGGACAGTTCGACCACGTCGACGCCGAGCGGTGCCAGCATTTCGATGACCCGGCCAGCATCCGCGGCATCGAATCCGCCGCGCTGAAAATCGGCCGAGTTCAGCTTCACCGCGACAGTGAAATCCGACGACACCCCAGCACGCACGGCGCGCACGATGTCGAGCAGCAACCGCGCGCGGTTGGCCAAACTGCCGCCCCACTCGTCGGTGCGCGTGTTGACCAGCGGCGAAAGGAACTGCGACAGCAGATATCCGTGCGCGGCGTGGATCTCGACACCGTCGAACCCGGCTTCCTCGGCACGACGCGCGGTTTCGGCGAAGCGCGCGACCGTCTGTCCAATGTGGTCAGAGGTCATCGCGGCCGGCCGGGCGAACCGCTTGCTCTGCTTGCCGAGGTCCACTTTGGCCTCCGACGGGCCCCACGCGACGCCGGGCAGGTTCGCCATGACCTGGCGGCCGGGGTGGTTGATCTGCATCCACACCCGCGCGCCGCCGCTCTTGGCCGCGTCCGCCCACGCGCGGAACGGCTCCAGCGGCGACCGCTCGTCCAGGACGATGCCCGCCGGCCCGGTCATCGCTTCGGCGTGCACCATCACATTGCCGGTGACCAGCAGCCCGGCGCCGCCCTCGCTCCAGCGGCGGTAGAGGCGGCGGATCGGCTCGCCGGGCACCTGCCCGGGGCCGGCCATGTTCTCCTCCATGGCCGCTTTGACGAGCCGGTTGGCCAGCGCCGGCCCGTGGGCGGGCGCGAACGGCGCGAACAGGGGCGAGGCAGTCATGATTCCTTCGATCCGTGCGGTATGTTTGCAGTGCTCACATGAGAGTAGGAGGCGATGTAAGCGGTGTCAACTTCCTCGAAGGACGGCTACCATCACGGCGATCTGCGGGCAACCCTGCTGACGACCGCGATGGAGATGCTCGAACAGGGCGAGCAGTTCTCCCTGCGCGCCGTCGCACGGAAAGCAGGCGTCTCGCCGACCGCCCCATACCGGCACTTCGCCGACCGCGACGCCCTGGAATCCGCCCTGGCCGCCCAAGGCCTGCGCGACCTGAACGAAGACCTGACCCAGGGCGACGCGATGCCGGCCACAGTCGCCGAACTGGCCGAACTGGGCGTCGCGTATGTCGACTTCGCCCTGCGCCGCTCGGCGTTGTTCCGGCTCATGTTCGGCAACGCCTGCGACGACACGAACGACGACCGCGTCCAGGCCGCCGCCGCGGTGCACGAAACGCTCGCGCGCGCCGTCGCCGCCGTGTTCCCCGAAGCCGACCTGGCCGCCATCACCATCGCGGGCTGGGGAATGGTGCACGGACTGGCCAGCCTGCACCTCGACGGCAAGCTCGCCGGCGACTCCCCCGACGACGTCGCCAAGCAGGTCCGCGCGTCCTTCGCCGCGGTGTTCGCCGCCCGGACAGGCGAGTGACGACCCCGGTGTTGACAGTGCTCACATCGAGGCTTACCGTCATGTAAGCACTGCACACATGACGCGACGGGAGCGACCCTGATGGCATCGACCGGAACCGTGGACGTCGACCTGGGCGGTCGCCTCGTCACCGTGCCCCAGGGCGGCCTGTTCGACCGCTACCGGATGGACACCGACCTCGACGAGGTGGCCCGCGACCCCCGCGTCAGCGGCGTCGAGTTCTTCCGCGGCCTGCCGAAGACGAGGGCCGAATCGCCGATCGGCCCCACCCTGACGCCGAACTTCTACTACCGGATGTCCTCGGCCCGCCTCACCATGCTCGCCCGTTCCCGCGCGATCCGCGCCCGGCTGCCGGAGCAACTGGCCCCGCTGGAGGTCGCGCCCGGCCTGGGCCTGGTATCGGTGATGTTCTTCCGCTACGACGTGTGCGACATCGACTTCTACACCGAGGCCGCGGTCGGCGTCGCGGTCCGGCCCGCGCGGCACGGCAAGCTCGGGTTCGTCGACCTGCTCGCCGCACTGAAAAACGACCACCTCGACACGTTCGTCCTGTCGCTGCCGGTCAACACCGCCATCGCACAGGTCCGCGGCCACGACGGCTACGGCTTCCCGAAGTGGGTCACCGAACTGGACGTCGACATCGACGCCGACCGCACCGCCGCACGCGTCGCCAACGACGACGGCGGCACCGATCTGACGCTGTCCGCGCCCACCCCCGCGCAGACCAGGCACCCCAGCGGCGAACGCGTTTCGACCCTCACCTCGTACACGACGATCAACGGCGCCTGGCACTCGACGTTCAGCCAGACCAACGCCCTGTCGTCCGGCAGCGCGTCTTTCCCGCGCACCGTCGACCTACGCCTCGGCCAGGGCCGGATGAGCGACGACCTGCGCTCGCTCAAGCCGACTCGCCCGGTCCGGTTCGACGTGCTCGCCGAGGGGCAGCTCGCGCTCCACCTGCCGGTCCCGTACTCGGTTCCCCAGCAAGGAGTTTCGCGATGACCAAGGTTCTGCAGGTGCTGTCCGCCGCCCGGGTCTGGACGCTGAAGGACGGCACCGAGCACCCGACCGGATTCTGGGCCGAGGAGTTCGTCGTCCCCTACACGCTGTTCACCGAAGCGGGCTGGGACGTCACCGTCGCCACCCCCGGCGGCAAGCAGCCCGTGGTCGACAACCTCAGCCTCGGCGTCAAAGGCGGCGTTCTTCCGCGCACCGCCAAGAAACTCAAGGCCGAACTCGACCGCCTCTCCCCTGTGCTGGCCCAGCCCGCTGATCTGTCCGAAGTGGACCCGGACGAGTACGACGTCGTCTTCTACTCCGGCGGCCACGGTCCGATGGAAGACCTCGCCGTCGACCCGGTTTCCGGTGCGTTGCTGGCCAAACGGCTCTCGTCGGCCCGGCCGCTCGCGCTGCTGTGCCACGCGCCCGCCGCCGCGCTGGCCGCGAAGAACCCGGACGGGACGTGGCCGTTCGCCGGGTACCGGATGACCGGGCTTTCCAACGTCGAGGAACGGTTCAACCCGTTCGCGTGGAAAGCCAAATGGCTGCTGGAAGACCGGTTGAAGGAGGCAGGCGCGGACTACACCGCCGGACTTCCGTTGAAGTCTCACGTCGTCGTCGACCGCGGCCTGTACACCGGCCAGAACCCCGGTTCCTCGGCCGCGCTCGCGCGGCGGATCATCGCCGACGTCTCCGGCGCATAGCGCAAATGACGCCACGCCTTACGCTCATAGGCTGATTGTGCTCACCCGTCCCCGCGCGCAACGATACCCGGACCGCTTCGCGAGGCGCACCACAAAGCGATAATTCCGGACAGAGACGGACGGATTTCCGATGAGAAAATCACGGTTCAGATCGCTGCTGGCCGCGGCGGGCGGCGCATTGCTCGCATTCCTGCTCATTTCCCCCGCCGCATCCGCCGCATCCGCCGCCCCCGCCGTATCCGCCGTATCCGCGGTGCCCGCCGAGACCGCCTCGCCCGCGACCGTCGGCGACCTCGGCGGCATGCTGCTCCGCGAGTTCTGCCAAGCGAACGGGTTCGCGGACGTCACGCGGCGCGCCGACGTCTGGTTCTGCATCGGGAACCACAAAATCGACACGGCGGTGCCGTTGACGGCCGCCTGCCGGTGGCAATTCTCCGACCTCGTGCGGGCCGGATTCACCGTGACCAACAACGGCGGCCGGTGCTGGGCCAATCCGTCCGCGTACGCCGACGTCGGCGGAATCGCGGTCAACCAATACTGCAACTCCCTCGGCTATTCCGACGCGAGCGTCGGCGACAATGTCGCGTCCTGGCGGTGCGTCGGGCACGGAACGTCGGTCCCCATCGACTTCCACGCCGCCTGCCGCTGGCAGAATCCGGCCTGGGTCGCCAAAGGGTTCAGTCTGGTGTCCTATTTCAACAATTACGGAGACCGCTTCGGGATCCGGTGCCTCGCCCTGTCGCGCTAGCTAGACCTCCGCGCGGAGCCAGCTCGCCGCCGGGGCCTCAGCCGCCTCGACGGCGAGCCGGACCAGGTCCGGGTTGTACCGCGCGAGCAGATAGAACGCCCGGCCCGCCATCACCAGGCTGTCCAGCGACTCCAGCCCGCGGTCCATCGCCGCCAGTTCCAGCTCCGCCCTGGCGACTCCCCACCGCCCGGCGAACAGGTCGAGGATCTTCTCGTGCGCCAGGTCGTTGACGTCCCGGTCCTGTCCCTCGGCGAACACCCGGTCGTTGACCTCCCACGCCAGCCGCACGAGCCGCCGCGCGTCCTCCCACGACGGCTTCTCGCGCAGTTCCCGAAGCGGCAGTTCCTCCCACGTCAGACCCGGATTCACCCGGAAACTGCGCACGAGGAACGTGCGGAGCCGCTCCGCCGGGGCCAGGGTTTCCTGCTCCGCCGGGGTCAGCCATTGCGCCGCGAGAAACCCCAGCCGCTCCGGCTCGGCGGGAAGCCGGTACAGGCCCCGGTGTTCGCCGTGCCGCAAAGCGACCTCGGCGTCGTCATCCCCTGGCTCCGTGCCGCATTCGCCGGCGCACTTCGCCGCCAGGGCACGGAAAATCACCTTTCGGTGAAACTCCGGATAGTCGGCGGCGAACAGCTGACAGGCCCGCAGCGCGCCGAGGTCGCCCTGGTGCGGCGAGTCCCCGATCTCCAGCCCCAGCGCCGCCGTCTGCCACAGATAGAGAAAGGAAGTCCGGTTCACCGCCGGCGGGTCGAGCCGGGTCGGCCGTTCTCGCCGCAACGCGTCCACCAGCAGGATCGCGTCCGAACGCTTGGGGTCCAGCCGATGCGCGACGCAGTACCGGCCGATCTCCCGGGCGAGTTTCGGGTCGATTCCCGCTTCCCGGCCGGCCGCCGCGAGTCCGCCGTAGGACCGTCGGCCGAAGGGCCAGCAGGCCAGGACAGCGACCAGCCGGGCAACGGTCTCGCTGTCGCACACCCCGGCCGCCACCGCTTGGGAGAAGGTCGCGCGCATGCATACCAAAGGTTCCGAGAGCGGCCGGTAGTTCTCTTCCGGCGTGCTGTGCAGCAGGGTCACCTCGTCGTCCGCTTCCAGCCTGCCGTCGCGGTAGTCCGCGTAGATCCGGCCGATGCCCTCCATGCCGAAGACGTCCAGTTCGGCGGCCCGGAGCGCGCCCATGCTGGCCGCGCCGAGCACCCGCACCCCTTCGCTCAGCAGCGCCAGGATTTCCTTGTGCCGCACCGTGCCGACCTGGTGGAAGTAGCCGTCGACGATGCCGACCGCGTCCCCGGCGGCCAGCGACAGCCGGGGCAGATCGCCCGCGGCCACCGGCGGCAGCACCTCGATGTCCGAGCCCCGCGCCAGCTCGGCGGCGTCCGGCAGGCTCGGACCGGCGAAAAGAATACGACGGGGCATGGGCGTCCGTTCGGGGTCAATGGTGCTGGAAGGAGGTTCCCGGGCAGACGACGTGCGCCACCGGGATCGCGAGGTCCGGCTGGGTCAGGTCGACATACAGCGGGGCGTGCCCGGTCACCCGCTCGACTCGCGCGGCGACGTCCCGCACTTCACCGGCCAACGTGGCCAGCGGGGCCGATTCGATGTCGGCGAACGGAATCGCCGGGCCGTCGTGCGCGGTGAAGGGCGGCGAATCCGACGAACGCCGGACGCCGAAGACGCGTGCCTCCCGGTACGGGGCCTTGCCGATGTCGTCGCGCGCCCCGGCGATCGCTGTCGCGCGGGACTGCGCGGCTTCGGTCAGCGCGCGCGACAACGCGACCGCCGCGTCCAGATGAGCGCCGGAACCGGTGAAGGTCGCGGGGAACGCGTCGCTCCAGATGAGGACGTCGAAAGCCGGGATGCCGAACGGATTCGGCAGGAAGCTCATCTCGACGTGCACCTTCGCCGCCCGGTATTTCTCCAGCAGCGCCACCAGCCCGGCGTTCCCGATGGTTTCCGGGTGGACCAGCAACGACTGTTCCCCGGCGGCCCGGCGCGCCATCGAGTCGCGTTCGACCACCTCGTACATCCCGTGCAGCAACGCTTCGTCCAGGGTGTTCCCGCTGGCCAGGCCGTTGCTGCTGATCCGGAACAACGGCGGGAGCCAGCGCTCGTCGAACCGGAAGTCGAGCGTGATCAGCTCGACCGGCACCAGCGACGTGCCGCTGCCGTCGACCTGCCGCGCCGTCCGCCAAGCCAAGCGCGTGTCCGGATTGAGGTAATGCCGGGCGGCGAGGGCGAGTTCGTCGACGCGGTATCCGATGAACCGTTCCGCCTCGCCGACCGCGGCCGTCTCGGTCGGGAATGCCAGCGGATGTTCCGCGTGCCAGAGCTCGACGCCCTCCATCACTCCGGACACCCGGGCGAGCGCGGCGCTGACGCCCTTGCCCTGGGAAACCGAGAGGGTCAGCGCGTTCGGCCGCATCGCTTGGAACACCGGGATCCCGATCTCGTCGAGCCAGGTGACGTCGGCGACCCGGGTGATGCCGAGCCGCGGCAGTTTCGGCTTGATCCACTCCCACGTCTCCTCCGGCCGCCGGCTCCGGTGCGTTCCGTCGAACACCACCTTGGCCGGGCCCGGGTCCGCGGCCGCCTGCTGGGTCATCCTCGCCTCGTTTCTTCCGCGCCGATCGGGCTGGCGGCGCGCACCGCCAGCCCGACCCCGGTCAGCAGCCGCAGAGTTCGCTGCTCTCGGCCACGCCCTCGGCGAACGGGGACTGGAAGGTCGAGATCTTTTCCGAGCGGACGCCCGCCAGGTCGGCTTCCAGTTCGGCGGCCGTGGGCAGCACGATTTCGTTCATGCGGGAACTTCCTTTCATTCTGCTTTTCCCTGAGGACCAGGGAAATTCGGGGGCGCAGGCCTGTCGTCAGACGGAAACGGCCCGTTCGAGCAGCGCCGCGTAGGCGATCCCGCCCTGCCATTCCTTGCGGGCGATGATCCGCAGCCCCGCTTCGGAGCACGCCTTTTCCAGCGCGTCGGGATCGACGAACAGCCACGGGAACCACGGGCCTGCCTCGCCCTCGAGCCACAGCCGCATCCGGATGTCTCCGCGGTATCCGCCGTCCGGGAGTTCGCGGGCGTTGAAGGTTCCGGGCGGCAGTTTGCGCCAATCCGTACTGGTGAACACAATGCGGCCGGTTTCGTTCAGCCACGAGGACAAGCGAAGCAGGAATTCCGGCAGTGCGGCGAGCCTTGCCGCCATTCCGCCGTTTCCGCCGACCGCGAGCACCGTGTCCACAGGTCGCGGCGGCGTGTAGGAGAAAACATCCGCCCGCACACAGGAAACACCGGCGGCCTTCGCCATCGCCACCGCGGCCGGGATCAGCTCGATCCCGTGCCCGGCTACCCCGCGAGCGGCGAGAATCTCCAGGTCACGGCCGGTCGCGCAGCCGATGTCGAGGACGTAGCCGTCCCGCACCCAGTCGAGCACGTCGGAGCCGACCGGCGGCTTGGCTCCGGGCTCCCGTTTCCACCATTCCAGCGGCTGCGGGGCGACCGGCAGCTTGCTGTCGCCGATTTCGACCGTAAAGGATCCCGGCCGGATTTCGCGTTGCAAAGCCTGTTCGAAGAAAGTGACATCCACGCCTGACACTCCCAGCACCATTGCCGAAATGCGGATGACGCCGGACCGGGCAACGAATTACCCGGCTCGACCGAGACCTCAGCATCCAGCGGGCACCCGCCGGAGGCAGAACTCCAGAGTCGCAGCGCCCGCGACGCACCGTCAAAGGTCGTTACCCGAAGAAACTGCCACGCCTGCCCGATCGACTCTCGGCGGAAAACCGGTCGCAGCGCGAATTAGCCCAGCCGTACGAATGGATCCTGCGCCGCCCGGACGTCAGTCGAGCGCGGCGAGAACCAATGCGGCCATCGCGACCGGGTCCCCGTTTTCCGGGCGCAGCACGAGATCCGGCGACGCGGGCCGTTCGTACGGCGCGTCCACTCCGGTGAATCCGGTGATCTCGCCTGAGCGCGCCTTGGCGTACATGCCCTTCGGATCGCGGTCCTCGCATACTTCGAGCGGGGTGTCGACGAAGACTTCCAGAAACGGCAAACCCGCGGTTTCGTGCACAGCCCGCGCGAGTTCGCGGTCAGCCTGATACGGGCTGATCAACGACACGACCGCCACCACCCCGGCGTCGGCGAACAGCTTGGCGACCTCCGCGACGCGGCGGATGTTCTCGGCCCGCTGTTCCGGGGCGAACCCGAGGTCGCCGTTGAGGCCGTGCCGGAGGTTGTCCCCGTCCAGCAGGTAGGCGGGGCGGCCCGAGGCGACCAGCCGGCGCTCCAGCTCCACCGCCACGCTCGACTTGCCCGAGGCGGACAGCCCGGTGAGCCAGACGGTGCGGCCGCGGGTCGCGCGTTCGTCCCGCGACACCGCCGCCGGATGCCAGACCACGTTCGGCGCCGTCGCGCTCGGGCCGGTGATCATGCCCGCCCCGACGGTGTCCCCGGAGTGTTCGTCGACCAGGAGGAAGCCGCCGGTCGGCTTGTTGCGGAGGTAGGGGTCGAACAGCAGCGGCTGTCGCGTGCGCAGCCGGACCCGGCCGATCTCGTTGAGCGACAACGACTCCGCGGCCTCGTCGCGGTGCAGGGTGGTGACGTCCAGCCGGTAGTCGAGCGCGCGGACCTCGGCCTTGGTCTCGCGGGTGGTGTGCCGGACCAGATAGTTCGCGCCCGGAGCGAGCGCGGCTTGTTCGGAGAGCCAGCACACCATGGCGTCAACGTCCTGGCCGACGTGCGGGCGGTTGCCCGGGCGGCAGATCAGGTCGCCGCGGCTGAGGTCCAGTTCGTCGGCGAGTTCGATGGTGACGGCCAGCGAGGCGAACGCCTCCGGCACCTCGACGCCGCCGGGACCCCAGATCGCGCGGACGGTCGTGGTGAACCCGGACGGCAGCACCGTCACCTCGTCGCCGGGCTTGAACACGCCTCCGGCCACCGTTCCGGCGTAACCGCGGAAGTCCCGGCTGTGTTCGCGAATCACGTATTGCACCGGAAAACGCGCGTCGACGAGGTTGCGATCCGAAGCGACGTGCACCTGTTCGAGGTGGTGCAACAGCGAAGTGCCCTCGTACCACGGCATGCTCGCGCCCCGGTGCACCACGTTGTCGCCGTGCAGCGCGGACATCGGCACAAAAGTCAGATCGGGGGTCTGCAATTTCATCGCGAACCGGCGGAAGTCCTCGCGGATTTCCTCGAATCGTTCCTGCGACCAGTCGACCAGGTCCATTTTGTTCACGCACACCACCAGGTGCCGGATGCCCAGCAGACTGGCGAGGAAGGCGTGCCGGCGCGACTGTTCGAGCACGCCCTTGCGCGCGTCGACCAGGATCAGCGCCACGTCCGAAGTGGACGCTCCGGTGACCATGTTCCGGGTGTACTGCACGTGTCCCGGGGTGTCGGCGATGATGAACTTCCGCTTGGGCGTGGCGAAATACCGGTGCGCGACGTCGATGGTGATGCCCTGTTCGCGTTCCGCGCGCAGGCCGTCGGTCAGCAGCGCGAGGTCCGGATACGCGTCGCCCCGGTCCCGGCTGGTGCGCTCGATCGCTTCGAGCTGGTCGGTGAACACCGTCTTCGAATCGAACAGCAAGCGGCCGATCAGGGTCGATTTGCCGTCGTCCACGCTGCCCGCGGTGGCGAGCCGCACCGTCGTGACCCGGTCCCCGGCGCTCATCAGAAGTAGCCTTCCTTCTTGCGGTCTTCCATCCCCGCCTCGGAAATCCGGTCGTCGGCCCGGGTCGCGCCGCGTTCGGTCACTCGCGTCGCGGCGACCTCGGCCACCACTTCCGCGGGCGAGGAAGCGGTCGACTCGACGCAGCCGGTGCAGGTCGCGTCCCCGATCGTGCGGAAGCGAACCGTTGCCGGATAAGACACTTCGCCCTCTCCGGCGGTCAGGAACCGGGTGTCCGCCAGCAGCATCCCGTCCCGCTGGACCACCGCCCGCCGGTGCGCGTAGTACAGCGACGGCAAGGTCACGTCTTCTGCTTCGACGTACTGCCAGATGTCCAGCTCAGTCCAGTTCGACAACGGGAACACCCGGATGTGCTCGCCCTTGCGATGCCTGCCGTTGTACAGATTCCACAGTTCCGGACGCTGCCGCCGCGGATCCCATTGCCCGAATTCGTCGCGGAAGCTGAACACGCGTTCCTTGGCCCGGGCCTTCTCCTCGTCGCGCCGCGCGCCGCCGAACACCGCGTCGAAGCCGTTCTCGCGAATGCCGCGCAGCAAGGTCGCCGTCTGGAGCCGGTTCCGGCCCGCCTTGGGGTCTTCGACGGTCCGGCCCGCGTCGATGTCGTCCTGGACGCTCGCGACCACCATCCGCAACCCGTAGCGCTCGACGATCTCGTCGCGGAACCGGATCACTTCGTCGAAGTTGTGCCCGGTGTCGACGTGCATGACCGGGAACGGCAGCGGCGCGGGCCAGAACGCTTTCGCCGCGACGTGCAGCATCACCATCGAGTCTTTCCCGCCGGAGAACAACAGCACCGGCCGCTCGAAGGTCGCCGCGACCTCGCGGAAGACATGCACGGCTTCGGCTTCGAGCGCACCGAGGTGGCTCAGCTCGTAGGCCGGGGGTGCCTGGGTCGCCATCGGATCCGCCCTTCCGGGGTTCAAGGACAGAAAAGTAGAACAGGTTCTTGCGCTGGGTCAAGCGGCGGAGGACGCTGAACGCATGGATCTGGCCGCACTCGAAGAAATCCGCCGCGTGAAATTCCGCTACCTCCGGTGCCTCGACCTGAAGCGCTGGGACGAGATGGCGGAGACGCTCACCGCCGACGCGCGCGTGCACTACGGCACGCCCTCCTACGGCGAACCGCTGAACTTCGACAACCGCGACGCGCTCATGGAATTCCTGCGCACCACCGTCGGCCCCGGCATCACGACGATGCACTTCGCCGGCCACCCGGAGATCGAAATTGACGGCGACACCGCGACCGGGCGATGGATGTTCCAGGACAAGGTGATCGTCGCCGAGCACCGCGTGGTGATCGAGGGAGCCGCGTACTACGAGGACACCTACCGGCGCGAGGACGGCACCTGGCGGATCAGCAGCACGGGGTATGAGCGGCTGTACGAGACGCTGGTGTCGATGAAGGACCAGCCGGGGTGGAAGCTGACCGCGAACATGTGGGGCCAGCCGGCTTGACCGGAGCGGTCAACGGAGCCGTTCGGCGATTTTCCGCAGTCCGTGAGGGGAACCCTGCGGGAATCAGAGTCCCTCAGGGTTCCCCTCACGGAAGTGCGGCTCATCCAGGGCGGACCCCGCCAGCCTCCGCTGTGACGGCATCCGCGATCGCGGCCAGCGCCGCGCCCCGGCGGGCGATTTCCGCGCCGGTGATCGGTTCGCCGACCGAGAGCGTCAGCACCAGCTCCTGCCGCCCCGACGCGTCGAAAGTCGGGGCGGCGAGCAGGCTCACCGCGTGTTTCTTCCGCGGCTCGAGATCCGCGCCGAGGTACACCCGCTCCCCCAGGCTCGACACCAGTTCGCCGACCAGTCCTCGCACCTCGGGCGGGAGATCGCCCGCCGCCACGCCTGCCATCAGCGTGTAGAGCCGACGGCCCGCCGACGTCAGGCTTTCCACCAGATACCCGTGTTCCCGGCACTCGGCGACCACGCGCCGCAGGTACGCCTCGTCCAGCCGCACCGGCACCGCGGGCGGCGTCGCGAGCCAGGCGTCGAAGGCGGATTCGGCGTCCCACAGCACGTACATCAGCCCGACCGGCGGCGCGAACGGGTACGTCTCGCCGAGCCGCACCTTGCCCGGCCCGGCACTCTGCAGCATCAGGATGCGCCCGTCGACCACCGCCGACGCGGTGCACGTCGCGTGGTACCGGGCGCTGAGTTCTTCCAGGTGGGTACGGGCGATTTCGCTGGCGCCGAAACCCTCGGAGGCCGCGCGGCCGGCCGCGATCATGGCCGGTCCCAGGCGATAGGTCGTCGACCGGGGATCGCGGACCACGTAGCCGCTCGCGGTCAGCTCGGTCAGGATGCCGAGGCAGGTCGGCTTGCTCAGGCCCAGTTCGCGCGCCAGCGCGGACAGCCCGAACCGCTGCCCCGGCCGGGCCGCGAAATAGTCCAGCAGCCGCACGACGCGTTCGGTCGGCGGCGAGCGCCGGGTAACCGCCATTGACCCATCCTTAGAACGCGTTCTAGTCTCAACCGACACCGAACGTACCACCCCGGTACAGAATTGGACCAGCGTGAGGAGTCTCCGGTGCTGACCGAACCGCTCGCCGGCGCGATCGCCGAAGCCGAAAAGATCATCGCCGAGGCGCCGCACGTCCGGACCGAACAGGACCTGGTCGAGGGCTACGACTACCTCGCGGGCAGCATCCGGGCCTCGGTCCAGACGGCCTGGGCCTACGACCGCGACTTCCCGTACTTCACCCTGTCCACCGGCCCGTACACGAAAATGGGCCTCGACAACCCGGACACCCTGTACTTCAACGCGAACATCCGCGAGGACCGCGAGTACGTCGTCACCGGCACCCGCGGCACCACCGCGGACCTGAGCTTCCAGATCCTCAACGGCGACTACACGCCGGTCGAGGTGCCCGACAGCATGACCGCGTTCGACGACCGCGACATTCCGATCGCCGCCGACGGCTCCTTCGAGATCCGCTTCGGCCCGGCGAAACCCGACCCCGAGCCCGGTTACTTCGTGCTCGGCCCTGGCTCGTCGATGCTCGTCGTCCGCGAGGTCTACAGCGACTGGGCGACCGAACAGCGCGGCACGATCCAGCTCCGCTGCGCGGACACCACGGGCCAAGCTCCGCCGGCGCTGTCTCGCACCGCGATGGAGAAACGCTACGGCGTCACCGGAAAGATCCTGCTGAGCCGGATCCGGACGTTTCTCGCCTTCCCCAAGTGGTTCTACCTGAACCTGCCGGTGAACACGATGACCGAACCGCGCAGCACACCCGGCGGCCTGCCCACTCAGTACTCCTCGGCCGGGCATTACGAACTCGCCGACGACGAGGTCATGATCGTCACCGTGCCCCGTTCGGACGCGCCGTACCAGGGCATTCAGCTCGGCAGCCCGTGGTACATCTCGCTGGACTACCTCAACCACCAGACCAGCCTCACCGCCGACCAGGCCCGTGTCGACCCGGACGGCAAGATGCGGTTCGTGATCAGCGAACGCGACCCCGGCGTCGCGAACTGGCTCGAACGCACCGGGCACGACCGCGGTTACGTCCAGATCCGCTGGCAACGGCTTTCCCGGGAACTGACCACTGAGGACGGTCCGGAGGTCGAGGTCGTGAAGTTCGGCGAACTCGCCGACCGGCTGCCCTTCCACAAGGAGGCCCGCGTGACTCCCGAGGAATGGGCAGAGCGGATCGCCGCGCGACAGGCCGCGGTCGCGGCCAGGATGCTGGGCTGAATTCATGGACCTCCTTGCCGGCAAAGTCGTTCTCGTGTCCGGAATCGGCCCGGGGCTTGGCCGCTCGATCGCGTTGCGGTCTGCCGCGGCCGGCGCCGACGTCGTCCTCGCGGCCCGCACCGAATCCCGGCTCGCCGAAGTCAAAACCGAGGTCGAAGCACTCGGCAGGCGCGCCGTCTCGGTGCCCACCGACATCACCGACGACGCCTCGGCGACCAAGCTCGTCGAAACCGCGTTGAGCGAGTTCGGCCGGGTGGATACCTTGGTGAACAACGCTTTCGCCATTCCGCCGATCACGGATCTCGCCGAAGTCGACCTCGACGCCGTCCGCGCCGGCTTCGAAACCAACGTGCTCGCCGCGCTCCGGCTGACCCGGCTCTGCACCGCCGCGCTCGCCGAGAGCGCCGGTTCGGTCGTGATGATCAACTCGGCCGTGCTGCGGCATTCGCGGCGCACCTTCGGCGCGTACAAAATGGCCAAGGCGAGTTTGCTGGCGCTCGCGCAGAGCCTGGCGTCGGAACTCGGCCCGCGCGGAATCCGGGTCAATTCCGTTGCGCCTGGCTACATCTGGGCGGATTCGCTCAAGTGGTATTTCGCTTACCTGGCCAAGGAACGCGGCGTGCCCGCGGAGCAGGTGTACCAGGAAACGGCGGAGACGATCGACCTGCGCCGCCTCCCGGAACCGGACGAGATCGCCGACACTGTCGTGTTCCTCGCGTCCGCGCTGGCCCGCTGCGTCACCGGGCAATGCCTCGACGTGAACGCCGGCGAATACCATCACTGAGGGGAAGATCATGCGTCCAGGACGAGACAGCGTCGGCACGGTCGAAGACCTCCACGCCTCCGCCACGAAACTCACCGGCCTCGACGATTTCGGCGGCGACGAGTACCTCGAAGGCCTGCGCGTGCTGCTCGATTCCTATGCCGGCGAAGCGGATTTGACGCCGTACGGCAACAAAGTCCACCGTGCTTTCCTGCGCGGCGCGCTGGTCGCACGGCTGCTGAGCGAAGCTTCGTGGAAGCAGAATCCGCAGTACGCCGACGTACCGATCGAGCGGCCGATCTTCGTCACCGGCCTGCCGCGCACCGGGACGACCGCGCTGCACCGGCTGCTGACCGAAGACCCGGCCCACCAAGGTCTCGAAGTGTGGCTGACCGAAATGCCGCAGCCGCGCCCGCCGCGCGAAACCTGGGCGGAAAACCCGGTGTTCCAAGCGATTCAGGCCGGCTACGAACAGCACCACGTCGAGCATCCCGAGTTCATGGGCCTGCACCACATGTCGGCGGACCAGGTCGAGGAATGCTGGCAGCTGCTGCGGCAGTCGCTGAAATCCGTTTCGTACGAATGCCTCGCGCACGTGCCCGGCTATTCGCGCTGGCTCGACGGACAAAACTGGACCGACGCCTACCGCAGGCACCGGCGCAACCTGCAGCTCATCGGCCTTCCCGACGCCGGACGGCGCTGGGTGCTCAAGAACCCGAGCCACCTGTTCGCGCTCGACGCGCTGATGGAGGCCTACCCCGACGCGCTGGTCGTGCAGACTCATCGCGCGCCCAGCACCATCATCGCGTCAGTGTGCAGCCTCACCGAGCAGGCTTCGGAAGGCTGGTCGGACACTTTCCGCGGCAAGGTCGTCGGACGCAGCCAGCTCGATCTGTGGGCGCGCGGCGCGGAACAGTTCGCCGCCGCTCGCGCCCGGCACAACCCGGCACAGTTCTGCGACGTCCGGTACGAGGACTTCGTCGCGGATCCGATCGGCACCGTCGAGGGCGTCTACCAGCACTTCGGCCTCGACCTCGCGCCGCAGGCGCGCGAAGCGATGACCACGTTGCACGAGCGGAGCCGCACCGGGGACGCGAAACCGAAGCACCGCTACGATCTCGCCGACTTCGGCCTGACCGCCGAGGAGGTCGACGAGCGGTTCGCCGGATATCGCGGCGCGCACCGAAGTTGAAGCCGTTTCGAGACCGGCATCTTCGGCGAACCGGCCACGCCCGAGGGGGCCGCCCCCTAGGATCTGCCCGACGTTCCTTGAGCGGAGAGCAGGTATGACGACCTTCACCAGCACGATCCTCCAGATCCTCCCGCAGGCGTTGCTGCTGATCGTGGGGCTGTTCGGCCTGATCCTCTCGATCGGCAGGCGCTCGCGCGGCGGCTCCGGGCTGATGGTGGCCGCCTTCGCGGTCATGCTCGTCACCACGGCGCTGAACATCGCCTGGCAGCTCATGCTGACGAACGTGGCGTCCTGGATGGCGTCCGATCACCTGAGCAGCGACGAGATGTCGACGATCTTCCTGGCCGTAGGCATCCCGCTCAGCCTGCTCGAGGTGCTGTCGTGGCTGCTCGTCGTGCTCGCGGTCGCGAAGGGCGGCCGCGCGCCGCAGCCCGGCTTCGCGCCGGGCGGGTACCCGATGGGCGGGCAGCCCGGGATCGCTCCGCAGGCCGGTTACGGCCAGCCCGGGTATCCGCAGACCGGCTACGCGCAGCCTGGTTATCCGCAGCCGGGTCAGCCTGCTCAACCGGGTCAGCCTCAGCCCGGTTACCCCGCGCCGGAGCCGGGTCAGCAGTCTGGCTACTTCCAGCAGCAGCCCGGCTACCCCCAGCCGGAGCAGCCTGGTTACCCCCAGCCCGAACCGCCGCAGCCCCACCCGGGCGAAGGCCCGCAGCAGCCGCCGAACTGACGCCGGTCAGACCACCGCTTCAGCCTCGGCCCGGGTGAGAATCTCGTCGACAGTCTCCTCGACGGTCAGCTCAGAGGTGTCCAGCCACAGCCCGACATGCGGGGTCTCCTCGCGGAGGTACGCGTCCAGTCCGGCGATGCCCGTGTCGCCCGGCTGGTACGCGATCTTCCCCCGCGCCGCCTGCCGAGCCGCGTCGCGCTGCTCCACCACTGCGGCGCTGGGCGCGAGAACCACGACATAACAGGGCCGCGTGCGGAGCGCGTCGACCATTTCCGTCAGGTGTTCGCCGAGCACGATGTCCTGCAGCACCACGGTGAACCCGGCCTCGGCGTACCCGTCGGCGACCTGTGCCGCGAGCGCGTACCGGAGCCGAAGCTGCCGGATCGCCTCGGCGGGCGGGTCGGCCGGGCCCATTTCGACCCGGCCGTTGACCACCATCCGCCGGAACACGTCCCCGCGCACGTGCACGGATTTCGGCAACCGCTCGGCGAGCGCCTGCGCCACCGTCGACTTGCCCGCCGCTTGGATTCCGGTCACCACGAAGATCGTCACGTCCGGGAAGCCTGCCTCCTTCTCCGGCGGCTCGCCAACGATTTTCAGCCTCGCTGCCTGCGTCGCCGGGTGGCAACCAGCAGCGCGAAGCCGGTGAGCAAGCTGAACAGCGAGCCCGACAAGAGATCCCACAACGGTGTCCCGGTCGAGGCCAGCGGCGGCGTCCCCGGCGGACCGGTCGGCGGAATCCCCGGAGCCGGCGGTTTCACCGGAGTGTCGGTGGAACAACCAGGCTCGGCTCCGGTGACGCAACTGGTTCCCGGGTTAGCGGAGACCACGACGTTGCGCAGCTGGCTCCCGGCAGCGGCCTCGGGTTTGACTGTGATCGAATACGTGACCGTGACGGTCTGACCGACCGCCAGCGTCCCGTGCCAGGTCAGCCGTGAGCCGCTCTCGTCGACGGTTCCGCTGGTGGCCTTGGCGTCCTGGTTGTAGGCGGCGTCGTCCAGTACGTCGGAGAGGTCGTCGACGAACGCCGCGTCCGGATAGGCCGCCGCGCCAGTGTTGGCGATATCGAGGGTATAGCTGACCTTCTCCCCCGGTTTCGCCGTCGCCACGCCTGCTCGCTTGGTGATGGTCATGGCTCGCACCGGAGTTTCCGTGCCGCAAGCCGGGTCCCGAGTCAGGCAGTTCGTGTCGTCCGGACTCGTGACTGCGTTGCGCAGGATCTTGTCGCCCCGCGGCGGCTCTCCGACGGTGACCGAATACCGGATGACGACCTGCGCACCTGCCTCGACGGGTCCGGTCCACTGCAGACGCGGGGTTTGGTAGCGGACGGTTCCAGCGGTTGCCGTGGCGTCTCCGTTGTAGGCGGCATCGTCCAGGACTCCGGACAGGTCGTCGGTGAACTGTGCGTGCGGTTGCGGTGCCTCGCCGGTATTGCGCACGGTGACGGTGTAGGTGACCTTCCCGCCCGGTTCAGCGATCGCGGGGTCGGCGGTTTTGGTGATCCGCAGGTGCGGCTTCGGCAGCACGACGCGACAGTCCGGGTCGGTCGAGCCCTCCGGGCAGTTCGACCCGCTTCCGGTGACGGTGTTGACGAGCCGGTGGTCGCCGGCGTTGGTGACGATGACGGAGTAGGTGATTTTCGCGGTGGCGCCCTTGGCCAGATCACCGGTCCAGGTCAGGTTCGGCGGCGCGACGGCGACCGTGCCGGTGTCCGCTTTGGCGTCGTTGTCGTAGGTCGCGTCGTCGAGCACGCCCGCGAGATTGTCCGTAATGGACGCGGCCCGGTAATCGGCCTCACCAACGTTCTCGACGGTGATCGTGTAGCTGACCCGATCGCCGGTCTTGATCTCGGCTGGGGTCGCGGTCTTCGTGATCTTCAGCGCGGGCAACGGTGTGACCGTCCCGCAGTCCGGATCGTGCCCGCCCGGCGGACAATCGCCGCCGGTCACCGCGTTGACCAGCTTCTTGTCCCCGGTGGGCGGGTTGTGCACGGTGACGGTGTAGGTGATCGTCACCGTCGCACCCGCCTCGACGTCGCCGCTCCACGTCAGTTTCGGCGCGGCATAAGCAGTTGTGCCGCTGGTCGCACGAACGTCGTTGTTATAACTCGCGTCATCAAGAACACCACTCAGATCATCCGCGACGGTCGCACCGCGGTAAGCGGCCTCGCCGTCGTTGGCTACCAGGACCGTATACGTCATCGTGTCGCCGGGCCGTGGGTTCGACGGGGCCGCGGTTTTCTTCACATGCAGCGCGGGCAACGGCGTCACCGTCCCGCAATCCGGATCATGCCCGCCCGGCGGACAATCGCCACCGGTCACCGCGTTAACCAACTTCTTGTCGCCGGTCGGCGGATTATGCACCGTCACGGTGTACGTGATCGTCACCGCCGCACCCGCCTCAACGTCACCGCTCCACGTCAGTTTCGGTGCGGCATAAGCAGTTGTGCCGCTGGTCGCGTGAACGTCGTTGTTATAACTCGCGTCATCAACGACACCAGTCAGATCATCCACGACGGTCGCACCTCGGTAAGCGGCCTTGCCATCGTTCGCGACCAGGACCGTATACGTCACGGTGTCGCCAGGCCGTGGGTTCGACGGGCTGACGCTCTTCTTGACGTGCAGCCGAGCGACCGGGGTCACCGTCCCGCAGTCCGGTTCCGTGTTGCCGGGCGGGCAACTGGAGTCGGGCGGACCGGTGATCGCGTTGCGGAGTTCGCTGTCGCCGGGGTGCGTGACGGTGACCGAATAGGTGATCGTCGCGGTCGCACCAGCAGGCAGGTCGGCGGTCCACGTCAAAGTGGGTTCGGCGTAGGTGACACTGCCCGAGCTGGCGCTGGCGTCCTGGTTGTAGGTCGCGTCGTCCAGGACGCGGCTCAGGTCGTCAGTGAACCGCGCCCCTCGATAGGTTGCGGTGCCTGGGTTTCGCGCGGTCACCGTGTAGGTCACCTTGTCGCCGGGCTGAGCCGTCGCGGGCGACGCGGTCTTCGACAACTCGAGGGCGCCGATGCCGGTGTCAGTGCCGCAATTCGGATCGGTATTGCCGGGCGGGCACGTCGAACCGCCGGGGCCGGTGACGAGGTTGGTCAGCCTTTTGTCGCCACCGGGCGGGCTGCCGACAGTGACGGAATAGCGCACGGTCACCGTCGCACCAGCCGGGACGTCGCCCGTCCAGTGCAATCGCGGGGCGGCGAAGGAGGTGGTACCCGAGGTAGCCGTCGCGTCGTTGTTCCACGTCGCGTCGTCGAGCACGCCGGAGAGATCATCGGTGAACGACGCTCCGGGATAGCCGGCCTCGCCGGTGTTGCGCACGGTCACGGTGTAACTGACGCGCTCACCGGGTTTGGCGTCCGTCTTGTCCGCGGTTTTCTTGATTTCGAGCGCGCCGATCGGGGTTTCAGTCGCACAGTCCGTGCTTTTCGGCGGGCAGTTCGATCCTTCCGGGCCGGTCACGGTGTTGCGCAGTTTGTGGTCCCCGCGCGGCGGCGAGTGCACGGTGACCGTGTAGCGGATGGTGACGGTCTGGGCGGCGGGAATGTCGCCGGTCCAGGTCAGTTTCGCGGTGTTCGGGTCGTATCCTGGCTGGGTCGGCGCGGGAGTGCCGCCGAGGGTGGCGGCGGCGTTGTTGTTGTAGGCGGCGTCGTCGATCACGCCGGTGAGATCGTCGGTCAGAGTGACCGCGGACGCCGTCGCGCCGCCGATGTTCTCGGCGGTGATCGTGTACGTGACAGTGTCGCCCGGCTTCGCGGTGGCGGGCGAGGCCGATTTCCGGATCACCAAGCCGGAAATCGGTTCGTCTGTGGTGCACACAGGGTCGGCGCCGCAGTTCGAACCGTCCGGGCCGACTACCCGGTTGGTCAGCCGACGGTTTCCGCGCGGCGGGTCGGCGACTGTCACCGTGTACGTGATGGTGACCGTGGCACCCGCCGCGACGTCGCCGGTCCAGTGCAGCGCGCGGCCTGGGTCGTAGGTAATCGTGCCGGATCCAGTGGCGCGTGCGTCGTTGTTGTAGGTGGCGTCGTCGAGGACGTCGGTCAGATCGTCGGTGACCTGCGCTGCTGGCCACTCAGCCTGGCCGTCGTTGGTCACCGTGACCGTGTACGAGACGACGCTCCCTGGGCTCGGCTTGGCGGGCGACGCGTGCTTCGCGATCTTCAAAGCGGCGATCGGCACGACCGTCGAACACGCCGGATCCTTCGACGGTTCAGCACAGTTGCTTTCCGGGACCGTCACAACGTTGGTCAGCTTTTTGTCCCCGCCGGGCGGTTTTCCGACGGTCACCGAATAAGTCATCGTGACGGTGTCGCCCGGCGCGATCGCGCCCGTCCAGGTCAGCTTGCGGCCGGCGTAGGCCGGCTGGGTCGGGGTCGGCGCGCCGCCGGTCGTGGTGGCCGCGTCGTTGTTGTACGCGGCGTCGTCGAGGACCGCGCTCAGGTCGTCGGTCAGCCTCGCCGCCGGGGCGGGTGCGTCGCCCTCGTTGGCGATCGTCACCGTGTACCGCACGGTGTCCCCCGCCTTCGCCGTCTGCTCGCTGGCGGTCTTGCGCACGACGAGCCGGGAGGTCAGGTTCGGCGCGATCGAGCAGCTGGCCAGGTCGGTGATCGGCCAGGAGCCGCCGGATTCGGACGTGATCAGGCCGACCTGGTTGTCCTGGGCGTTGCCGCCGGGCACGAGCGTCGAGGCGCCGGTTTTCGGGTCCACTTTGTACAGTGCCCCGCCGTAGTAGCCCAGGTAGATCGAACCGTGGAAGTAGGCCATTCCGTAGTTGTTGAACCCGTTGCCCGATCCCGGCCCGACGACATGCACCGCCTGAGTCGTCGTCCCGGTCGCCGGGTCGAGCCGGTAGACGTAGGTCGAACCGCCGTAGGAAATCCCGTAGTACGCGCCGCCGTCGGCGTCCACGAACAGGTCGGGCACCAGCGATCCGCCGAGGAAAACCGGATCGTTCGACGGCACCGGCGTCAGGTTCGAGCCCCTGGTCCAGACGGTCGTCGCGCCGGTCGCCAGGTTCATCCCGAACAGCTTCGGCGCGCCGCCGTTCTGCGCGCCGAAGAGCATCCCGGTGTTCGGGTCCGCGGTGATGCCGCCCCAGTTCACCCCGGCGGGCAGGTCGCGGGTCTGGCCGGCCGCGATCTCGTCGGTGGCCCGGTCCGTCCCGGAAACGTGTTTGTACAGCTTCCGGTTCGCGCTCGTGTAACTGGAATAGAACGCCGCCGGACGGCCGGTGTCGGGATCCTTGCCGAGCGCCATATTGGTCGACCAATAATCCGGCAGACCGCCGCCGGCCCGTTTGCTGATCACCGTGTTCTGGATCTCGGCGTCCCCGGCAGCGTCGGTGCGGAACTGCATGCCCGAGCGGAAATTGCTGTAATAAAGGTGGTCGCAGTCGAATGCGGACGGACTCTGCTCGCCTTCCACCGGCCACGTCTGCGCCGACGCGGGAGCCGCACCGCCGACCACCACGCCCGATACGGCGACCGCCGTCACGAGAACCTGCACGGCTAACCGCCGGACCGCTTTCCCGCTCCCACCCGCCCAGCGCACCATGATCGCATCGAATCAACGCGCACCCCGGGCGACAACTCGAAAGCGCGGCGGGGCGCACAAGTCACCCGCTTGAGTTCACCCGGAATTGCCCGGCCGCGAAAAACAATCGGGCGGATATTTCCGTTACCGCGAGACGGTCGCCTGGATCAGCTCGTAGGCCAGGTCCATCTGGACGCCGTCGGGATTGGCAAGCCCCTTCTCGTCGTACCAGGAGGCGTCGGCTTCCGGATGCGGCCCGCTGACGCCCACCCGCCCCTTGCCGTACGGGGTGACGGCCACCGCGGGCGCCCCGTTGGTGTAGGTCGCCAACACCGTGGCGTTGGAGCCCTCGTCCAGCCGGAAGGCGGGCCCGTCCTGGAAATACATGTGCCGCGGCTTCCCGCGCCAGCTGACCTCGATGACGGTGTCGCGCTCGTCCGGAACCGTGGAGCCGGGAGAACCCGCGTACCCGTGAGTGTCGCCGGGCAGCAGGCCGAACCCCGGATCGCGGCCCGCGAGATAGCCGCCGAAGCACAGGCCGAGGTAGCTGCCGCCGTTCCGGACCCAGTCGCGGAGCGCGTCGGCGGAGTCGTCAAGGTCCTGCCAGGTCCGGTCGAGATCCTGACCGCCGCCCGGCTGGACGTACAACTGCGCCTCCGCCAGCACCGCCGCGGTGAGCGGCTTCCCGGTGCCCGGCCCGACGTACTCGATCCGGTAATGCTGCGGCGCCCGGCGCAGCAGATCAGCCACCGCGGGCCCGCATTCCGCGCACCCTTGCGGTCCGTTGTAGACCAGCGCGAGCGGCGCTTCCGCATTCCGCGCCGGAGGTTTCGCCACGGCTTCCGGCTGACCGCAGCCCACCGCCAGCACCGCGGCAGCCGAAAGCAGCCCGGCCAGCAGTCGCCGCCGCCCCGGAATCGCTGGACGACGGTCGGAGCTTCGGTCCGTACCGGGCATGGGTTTCTCTCTCCTCGCGGTGGCCGTTGCCGTACCATAGCACTAACGATTAGCTTTTAATTACAGTCACACTTTCGAGCCTGATAGGGTCAGCGCCGACCTTTCGCCCGTAACCGATCGTGCCGCAGGACCCGCTCGTCCTGCCACTCCGCGAGGAACTCCATGCCCGCCTGGCCCGCCACCGAGGCCGACGCTCTTGCCGAACAACACCGCCTGCGCGCCCTGGTCGACCCGACCGGCCCGGCGCTTGCCGACGGCGCGCTGGTCGCGGGCGTCGACGTCGCTTATGACGACGAACGAGACGTGGTCGTCGCGGCCGCCGTGGTCGTCGACTTCGCCTCTCTCGAGACCGTGGAAGAAACGACCGCGGTGGGACGGGTCAGCTTTCCTTACGTGCCCGGCTTGCTGGCCTTCCGCGAACTCCCGCCGGTCCTGGACGCCCTGTCCGCACTCCGCCATCGCCCAGACCTGGTTCTCTGCGACGGTTACGGCCTCGCACACCCGCGCCGTCTCGGTCTGGCCAGCCACCTCGGAGTCCTGACCGGACTCCGCACCGCCGGAGTCGCCAAAACGCCGTTCACCTTCACACACGACCAACCCGGCCCAGCACGCGGCGATTGGTCCCCGCTGCTCGACGGCGCGGAGATCGTCGGCCGCGCCCTGCGCACGCAGGCTGGGGTCAAACCGGTCTTCGTTTCAGTCGGCCACCGGATCGGCTTGGCCGAGGCCAGCGACGCGACGCTGGCGTTGGCACGGAAATACCGGCTCCCGGAGACGACTCGGCGGGCGGATTCCTTGTGCCGTCGGGCGTTGGCGGAGCACAAGGTTTCAGAATGACCGCAGCCACTCGCCGATGACCACCAAATCCTCCTCCGCGAGACCGCGATCCGGAGCGACGCGGTGCAGCAGCGCACGACCGGGGTGACGAGCCCGCACCCACTCCTGATCTCGCTCGGTGATCTCGTCGTCGACCCAGACGAAGGGACGTCCGTCCGCCCATTCGACCAGCGTCCTGGTCTTCCAGTGCACACCGAACCACCGGTCTTCGCGTTCCTCCGCCGCCGAGGGCTCCGGCCAGCGCACGACCGGCAGCGACGGCAAGCCGCGACGCGATCTCGGTGTTGGCTTCGTCCTCCCACGTCGTGGCCCACACCAATTCCGCAGGCAGCGCGGCGAGCCGGATCCCCCACCGCGGATCGAGCCGATCCAGCAGCGGACCCGGCCCGAGCGATTCGCCGCCCGGGGCAGCACCGAACGGCAGCAGCGTTCCGTCGATGTCAAGGAAAACCAGCGGGCGACGGGAAGATCCGGTCGATTCCATTGCGCTGCCAGCATATCGAGTTGAGCCGCCAAGCCCGCGCGAGCTACCTTCACCCGACGCAAGCCTGGAAGGAACCCCGTTGACCGTCATCGACAAGATCGCCTGGATCACGTTCGACAAGGGCCGGGTCCTCAGCACCCGTTCCCGGGGCAAGGACGTCTACTACCTCCCCGGCGGCAAGCGCGAACCCGGCGAGACCGATCTCCAGACGCTCGTCCGCGAGATCGACGAGGAACTCGCCGTCGCCATCGCGCCCGAGAGTGCCCGGCATTTCGGCACCTTCCAGGCCCAAGCCCACGGACACACCGCGGGCGTCGCGGTCCGGATGACCTGCTACACCGCCGACTACCGCGGAACCCTCGCGCCCAGCAGCGAGATCGCGGAAATCGTCTGGCTGACCTACGCCGACCGGGGCCGGGTCTCCCCGGTCGACCAGGTCATCTTCGATCACCTGCGCGAAGCCGGGCTGCTCGCTCAAGCTCCACAGTAGACAGTGGCCTCGCGGAAGCCCGACGACGCGCCGACTTCCGTTACTCCCCAGCAGGTGTCCCGTAGCCCCCTCCCCCGCCGGACTCGCACCGCAGCACATCCCCTCGCCGCACCCGAAGGCTGTTCACCTTCAACATCTCCCGCGCCTGCGGCGTCCCGGGGTTCAACACCACCCGCGGCGGCGCACCGGCCGACCCGCCGAAGAGCCCCCAGGCAGGCGTCACCGAGCGTTCCCACCACAGCGACAGATCCTGGTCCGCCTCCATCACATACTCCCGGACCACCCCGTCGCCCCCGCGCCACCGGCCCGCGCCTCCCGAGCCCGCGCGGATCCGGTATTCGTTCACCCGCACCGGATACAGCGTCTCCACGACCTCGACCGGCAGATCCCGCAGCGACCCGTTGACGTTGTTGATCAGCGCCGTCTCCCCGTCGCCGCCTTCCCAGGCGCCCCAGCCGCCGACGGTCGCCTCCAGGGTCACGAACGGCTCCCCCGTCCGCGGATGATCACCGGCGAACTGCACGATCATCGAATCGCCGTAGCTGGCCGCGGCGACCCGGTCCGGCATCGCGGGCGCGAGGGCGGCCACGACGAGATCGATGAGCATGCCGAGGCTGGAGTAGTAGTACTGGCACGCCGCCGGCTCCCGCGCGCCGAGCATCGACCCGTCGCGGACCTGAACGTCCAGCGGCGCGAACGAACCGCCGTTGAGGCTCACCTGCGGCGAGATCAGCAGCTTGTAGCCGACCCGCGCCGCCGAAATCGCCTGGGAGCGGCCGCAGTTCACCGGACCGGTGGCCTGGTCGGCACAGTCGGTGAGGTCGATCGTCATCGACTCGCCCTCGACGACCACGCGCACGCGCACCTTCAGCGGCGTGTCCGGGTCGATCGCGTCGTTGTCCAGATACCCGGTCGCCTCGTACTCGCCGTCCGGGATCGCCGCGATACGTTCGCGTTCGAGCCGTTCGGTCTGGGCGAAGATCTGCTCGCGCGCGGCGTCGACGGTTTCCGCGCCGTAGCGGGCGAACAGCTCGCCGAGCCGCCGCACGCCCATCCGGGCGCAGGCGATCTGCGCCCGCATGTCGCCGAGGGTCACGTACGGGAACCGCACGTTCGTCTCGATCAGCCGCAGGATGTCGGCGCATTCGACCCCGCCGGCGACGATCCGCGTCGGCCCCATCCGGAGGCCTTCTTGGTAGATGTTCGTGGAATCCATCGAACCGCCGGGATCCTTGGAACCCATGTCGATCCAATGCGCGCGCGAAGCCGCGAAACCGACCAGTTCGTCGCCGACGAAAATCGGCGCGTACACCGTGCAGTCGTTGAGGTGCGTGCCGCCGATGTAGGAATCGTTGAGCACCCAGACGTCGCCCGGCCGCCAGACGTCCGCGCCGAACAGGTCCTCGGTGTGGCTCGTGCAAATCTCCAGGTTCCCCAGGAAAATCGGCAGCCCGGACGACTGGCCGAGGACGCGATGGCGACGGTCCAGCAGCGCGACGGCGCAGTCTTTGCCCTCGTAGATCGTCGGCGTGTAGGACGACCGGATCAGGGTCATGTTCATGTCCTCGGCCGCCTGGATCAGCGCCGAGCGGATGATTTCGGTGGTGACGGGGCTGATGCTCACGCGTGCTCCTCCTGCAGGTGGCCGGCGGCCGCGAGGGTGACGACCAGGAAGCCGTGGTCGTCGACGGCGAGTTCGGCGTCCGGCGGGACGACCGTGGTGGCGGTTTCCTCGTGCACGATCGCGGGTCCGGACAACCGGCTGCCGAGGGCGAGCGAGGCGCGCGCCACGATCGTGGTGGGCACGGCCTGTCCGGAGAAAACGACGTCGCGGACAACAGGCTCGGGTCGTTCGACGATCGCCTCGGCAGAAGCTGCGGCGCGGTCGACGACGCCGTGGCCGGTGGTGCGCAGCGCGACGAACTGCACTGGCGCGCCGGGGGTGGCGTGCCCGTAGCGCTGGTGATGGATTTCGGCGAAACGCGCCTCGACGGCGGGCAGGAAATCAGGACTGTCGACGGGATCGGAGTCCAGGATCGGCACGGTCAGGGTGTAGTCCTGGCTTTCGTACCGCATGTCGACGCCATGGGTCACCGACTGGCGGTCCTCGGCGATTCCCTGTTCCCGCAACGCTTCCAGCGCCTGATCGCGCAGCGAGTCGAGCGCCGTGCGCAGGGCACGGGTGTCGAGTTCGGCTCCATCGGCGAAGAACTGCATGGTGAAGTCCCGGCGGACGTCGGCTTCGAGCATGCCCCACGCCGAGAACGCGCCCGGGAACCGCGGCACGATCACCTCGGTGATGCCGATTTCCTGTGCGATGAACGCCGCGTGCATCGGTCCCGCGCCGCCGAACGCGAGCAGCGCGAACTGGCCCGGCTCGCGGCCGTGCTCGACGGTCAGCGTGCGGATCGCCTGTGCCATCTTGGCATTGCCCACGTCGCAGATGCCGGACGCCAGCTCGACCGGGTCCATGCTGAGCTGGTCAGCCAACGTCGAGACGGCCGTCCGCGCGGCGTCGAGGTCGAGCGGCATGCCCCCGCCGGCGAACGACTCGGGATCGACGCGGCCGAGCACGCAGTTCGCGTCGGTGACCGTCGCCTGCGTACCGCCGCGGCCGTAGCACGCCGGGCCGGGCACCGCGCCCGCCGATTCGGGGCCGACCCGCAGCGCGTCGCCCTCGGCGTAGGCGAGCGAACCGCCGCCCGCGCCGACCGTGTGCAGGTTGACCAGCGGCATCAGCAGCGGGAAGCCCTCCGCCTCGCCGTCCGGTGACACGTCGGCGGCGTAGTCCATCACCAGCGAGACGTCGAACGAGGTCCCGCCCATGTCGACGCAGATCAGGTCGGGACGGCCGAGCAGCTTCGCCGCCGCGACGCCGCCCATCGTGCCGCCGACCGGGCCGGACAACAGCGTCTGCAACGGATGCCGCCGCGCGAATCCGGCGTTGACCAGACCGCCGGAAGACTGCATGACGTGCACCGGGACGTGCAGGCCCTTCTCCGTGAACCGCGCTTCGATCCGGTCGAGGTAGCGGTGCACGGACGGGCCGGTGTAGGCCTCGAGTACCGCGGTCGACGTCCGCTCGTACTCCCGCCATTCCGGCGCGACCTCGTGCGACAGCACGACCAGCGCGTCGTCGCCAAGCTCGTCCCGCAAGATCTCCCCCGCACGGCGTTCGTGCCCGGAACCCAAGTAGGAGAACAGGAAACACACCGCGACGGCCTCGAAACCCTCTTCGCGCACGCGTTTCGCGACCAGCCGCACCGCGTCCTCGTCGAGCGGTTCGAGTTCGGCACCGGTGGCATCCAGTCGTCCGGCGACCTCCGCGACCGCTTCCGGCCCGACGAGCGGCTCGGGCTTGCGGTAGTGCAGGTCGAACAGCCGGTTCCGGTTGCCGCGCGCGATCCGGTAGACGTCGCCGATCCCCCGCGTGGTGAGGATCAGCACCTTCGCGCCGCGCCGTTCGAGCAGCGCGTTCAGGCCCTGCGTGGTGCCGTGCACGAAGAACTCGATCTCGGCGAACGGCAGGTCGAATCCTTCGAGCGCGCCGAAAACGCCGCGCGCGAGGTCGTCGGGGGTGGTGAGCACCTTGCCCGCGCGCAGCCGCTGCGTCGCGCCGTCGTGGACGACCACGTCGGTGAAGGTGCCGCCGATGTCCATGGCGACCCGGTAGGTCATGGGAACTCCTTGTCCGATAAGGGAAATCAGGTGAGCGCGCGACCCTCGGTCTCGGGCAGCGGAAGGACGGCGAGAAGCGCGACGACGAGGAAGGCGACGATCGACGCGACAGTCAGCGAGGACGCGACGCCGTGGTCCATCATCGCGCCGATCACCGGCACCGAAACGGTGTTGGCCAGCAGGATCGCCGACGTGGACCACGAGTAGCCGACGCCGCGCAGCCCGGTCGGCAGCACCTCAGCCGACCAGGTGTTCCAGATGCCCCAGGCGCCGAGCGAGAAGAACGCGAGGATCAGATTGCCCGCGTACAGCTGCGTGGAACCGGTGGCGAGGCCGAACAGCACGCCGCCGATCGCCGAAGCGAGCGCGAACAGCAGGAAGATCCGCTTGCGGCCGTGGCGGCGGGTCAGCCACGCGGCGAGCAGGTAGCCGGGGACGGACACGACCTGGGTCACCGCGACGAACCACAGCGCTCCGGACACGCTCAGCCCCCGGTTCTGCAGCAGCACGGGCAGCCAAGTCTGCAAACCCCAGTAGCCCCAGCTGAACGTGAACGACGTGAGCAGCAGCGGCAGGAACCGCCGCCGCACCGGCGACCGGAACAGGTTCCGCACCGCGCCTGCCTTGCGGTCGGCGTCCTCGACGGAAAACGTGGTGTCAGAAGGAATCTCCGCGCCAAGACCACGAAGCACAGTGGCAGCTTCCGCGTGCCGACCGCGCCGCGCGAGCCAGTACGGCGACTCAGGGACCCAGCGCAGCACGGCGAATGCCCACAGCCCGGCCAGCGCGGCGACCACGGCGACGGCGCGCCAGCTGATCATCCCGAGCGACTGACTCACGCCGATGCAGAGCAGCGTGCCGATCGGAAACCCGATGCTGAGCGCCACGGCGCCTTGGCCGCGCCGGGCGGTGGGGAGCAGCTCGAGAAAATACGGGAACGTGACCGCGTAGACCCCGCCGAACGCGACGCCGGAGAGGAACCGCAGCACGACGAACGGCCAGAACGCCGGCGACAGGCCCGCGGCCAGCGCGAGCACCGCGTAAATCAGCAGGCTCGCGACCGTGACGCGGCGGCGGCCGAGCCGGTCGATCAGCCCGCCCCACAGCAGCGCGCCGGGCACCATGCCGAACGCGACCGCGGACAGCGCCCAGCCGAGTTTCGTGTTGTCCACGCCGAATTCGTCCGCGATCCCGTTCGAGACGTAGACCAGCCCGACCTGTTCCCAGGCCTCGACGACGAACGCGAAGAACAGCACCGAGCCGGCCAGCCAATGCCGTCGGGTCAGCCGCATGCCGGTGCAGACGTCGCCGACTGTCGGCGCGGCGGCGGAGGTGGGCGGGGCGGGCTCGTGCGGGGCGGCCATGGCGCCTCCTATCATCATCAAAACGTTTTGATGAGCTTTCGCGGCATCAAACCCGCGCGCCGGTGCGGTGTCAAGCCCTCCTCCGCCGGCCGGTGGGCGATACTGGGCCGTCCGGAGGCAGGGCGAAGGGGTACGAGGAGTGGACACGGCGAGCGGCAAACGGCCGGTGACGATCCGGGAGGTCGCCGAACGCGCCGGAGTCTCGATCAGCACGGTTTCGCACGCGCTTTCCGGCCGCAGGCCCATTTCGGCGGCGACGAAGGCGCGGGTGCGCGAGGCCGCCGCCGAGCTGGGCTACGACCCGAACCCGAACGCCCGCTCGCTGCGCACCGGCCGGTCCGGGCTGGTCGGGCTCATCCTCCGGCCGCGCTACGCGGTGGCCGGCACGCCCGACCGGGCCGAGACGTTCAACCGGCTCGTCGGGTCGATCGCGACCGAGATGCTGCGGCACAAGACCGGCCTGATCCACGTGCCCGACCTGCACGACCCCGCGGTCGCGAGCGTGCCGATGGACGGCTGCATCGTGGCCCACCCCTACGGCGGCGACACGGCGCTGGCCGAATTGCTCGGGCGGGGCCTCCCCGTGGTGACCGTCGAGGAGGACCCGGAACAGCCGGACCTGCCGTGGGCGGTGCGGCTGGACTACCCGCCGGTGGTCGAGGCGCTGCTGGAGCACCTCTACGACCAGGGCGCGCGCGACGTGCTTCTGCTGTCCGGCACCGAGGACAACGCCTGGAACCGGCGGCCGCGCGAGACCTATCTGGCGTGGTGCGAACGACGCGGGCTGCCGGCGCGGACCGCCTTGCTCAGCGAAGGCCTGACCCCGCACGATGTGCCCGAACTGGTGCAGCCCCTGCTTTCCGGCCCAGACCGGCCAGACGCGATCGTCGTCGCGACCAGCGATTTCGCCCCGCTGATCGCCGAAGCCGCTGCCGCGCAAGGCCTGCGTATTCCGGACGACCTGCTGCTCGCCGCCTTGACTGACAGCGAACATGCCCGCACGAGCGCCCCGCCGATCACCGCGATGGACCTGACGCACGAAGCGCTGGCCGAGCAGGCGGTGGAGTTGATGCTGGCGCGGCTGTCCGGAGCCGAGACACCCGAGGGGCCGGTGTTTCTCGCGCCGGAGCTCCGCTTGCGGGAGTCGACTCAGCGGGGAAGGTAACTCGCTCGGTCAGAGATCTTCCGCGGACAACGCCAGCCACAGTTCCAGCCGATCCCTCGGCCGGTCGAGCCGCCGCCGCGAAACCCGCTCCGCGGTCCGCAGCCGGGTCCGCACCGTGTTCCGATGCACGCCCAGCTCCCGCGCGGTGGTTTCCAGATTGCCGTCCGCGTCGAGGTAGCAGCGCAGCGTCGGCACCAGCTCGCCGCCGGTGCGGCTGTCGTGTTCGCGCAACGGCCCGAGCACCGCGGCGGTGAACGGGGCCAGCGCCGCCGGGCGCAACGCCTCCCGCAGCAGACCCCACGACGACGCCTCGTCAGCGTCCACATAGGACGAATCGGCGGGCACGACGCCGGCGGCTCGCTGGATCGCCGCCGGGATTCCCGCGACGTCCGAAGCCCGGCTCGCGCCGCAGCCGACGGGGACGCCGGCCAGTTCCGCGGCCCTGGCCCGGATCCGCGCGCCCAGCCCGGCCGCCGCGGGCAGCACCGCCGCGAGACCGCCGGGGCGCGGGGTCAGCAGGAGCCGGTCCTGGTCGGTTTTCCCGGCCACGTCGGCGATCGCGTCGAGCACCGCGGCGAGCGGATCGTCGAGCGCCATCGCGAAAACCGCGACCTCGAACGGCGGCTCCGGCATCAGCGACGCGTCCGGTTCCGCGATCGAGGGCAGCAACCGCGCCCGCTGTTCGTGCAAAGTGCGGCGGAGCGCGCGGATGCCCAGCAAGGTCATGCCCAGCAACACCGCCGCGTGGCTGACCAGCAGCCGCTGGTGCGCGGGATCGCCCGCAGGGCAGTCGAGCGCGAGCCAGCCGCGCGGATGTCCGGACAGGCCGATGCTGTGCACGACCAAATACCGGCCCTCGTGCTCCTCCGCGCCCGCGGCCTGCCCTGGTCCGGCCATCGCGGCGACCAGGTCGCGCGCCCGGCCGTGCCACGGGCGCTCCCCCGCCGGATGCGCCGCGCGCGCCCTGCCCTCGACGTCCAGCAGCAGCGCCTCCCCGTCGACGCCCTTCGCCAGTTCGGCCAGGATCCCGCGGTCGCCGGAGCGCAGCGCCGCCCGCGCGATCGCTTCCTGCACCGCGATCGCGTGCCGTTCCGCGCGCAGCGCCGCCTCCGCGTGCCAGCGCGCGACGGCTTGGCCGACCGCGATGAACGGCGTCGTCCCCAGCACTCCCACCACCGGCAACCCGCAGGCCTCGGCTTCTTCGAGCACCTCCGGTGGCAACGCGTCGAGCACCTCCGCGGCGAATCCCAGCCCGGCCGCGCCCGCCTCGGCCAGCCGCCGCACGTACGCCCGCCGTCCCGGTTCGTCCGCGGGCAGCCCGAGCCCGATCGTCAGCACCAGCTCGCCGCCGCGCAGCCACGGGACCGGGTCCGCGACCTCGATCGCGTGCGCCCAGGACACCTCGCGGCCCAGCCCGGCCCGCCCGGCGAGCAAGCCCAGCTCAAGCCCTTCGAACCGGAGCACGCCGGCCACGGTCAGCACAGCTTGCCTCCCAGTGCGGTTCGCACAAAACGATCTTCGGCGAAGGACACATCGTACAGCGGGTTCCGGCCGCTCCCGCGGTTAGCGTTGCCCGAACCGATCCCCCGGAGCAGTGGGAGCCCCCATGACCGCATCCGTCTCGAGCGCCCGCCGCGCGGCCGCCGCGGCGTTCGTCGGCACCACCATCGAGTGGTACGACTTCTACGCCTATTCGACCGCCGCGAGCCTCGTGTTCGGGAAGCTCTTCTTCCCCGAAGGCACCAGTCCGCTGGTCGGGCTCATGGCGTCGTTCGCGACCTACGCGGTCGGCTTCCTGGCCCGTCCGCTCGGCGGCATCGTGTTCGGGCATTTCGGCGACCGCGTCGGGCGCAAGGCCGCGCTCGTCACGACGTTGCTGATCATGGGGATCGCGACGTTCGCCACCGGGCTGCTGCCCACCTACGCCACCGCCGGGGTGCTCGCGCCGCTGCTGCTCGTCGTGCTGCGGTTCGCCCAAGGGCTCGCGGTCGGCGGCGAATGGGGCGGCGCGGTGCTGATGGCCGTGGAGCACGCGCCCGCCGGGCGCAAGACGTTCTACGGTTCGTTCGCGCAGCTCGGAAACCCGGCCGGGGCGCTGCTCGCGTCCGGGCTGTTCGGCCTGCTCGCCGGACAGGGCGACGGGGCGCTCGCCGCCGGCGGCTGGCGGGTGCCGTTCCTGCTGTCGGCGGTGCTCGTGATCGTCGGGCTGGTGATCCGGCTGAAGGTCGAGGAATCGCCGGTGTTCAAGCAGGCGGAACCGGTCGCCGAACTGCCGGTGCGGCTCGCGCTGCGCACGTCGTGGCGGCAGATCCTGCGCGGGATCGGCGCGCTGCCGGTGGCCGTGGGCGGCTACTACATCGTCACCACCTTCCTGCTCGGCTACTCCACGACCGATCTGCACGTGAGCGAGGAACTCGTGCTGACCGGGCTGAGCATCGCGTCTTTCGTGGAACTCGTCGCGACCGTCGGCGTCGCCTGGCTCGGCGACCGCGTCGGCGGACGGCGCGTCGTGATCGCCGGGCTGATCGGCGTCGCGGTGCTGGCCGCGCCGCAGTTCCTCGTGATGGGCAGCGGCAGCGCCGGGCTGATTTTCCTGACCCTGTCGCTGATGCGGCTCGTCATGGCCGCCACCTACGGGCCGATCGCGGCGATCCTCGCGCAGATGTTCCCCGCCCGCGCCCGCTACACCAGCATCTCGCTGTCCTACCAGGTCGCCGGCGCCGTCTTCGGCGGGTTCTCGCCGCTGGCCTGCACCGCGCTCGTCGCCGGGTTCGGCGGCGTCGCGCCGGTGATCGTCCTGCTCGTCGTGATGTGCCTGGTCAGCATCGCCTGCCTGCGCGGTGCGCCGCAGCTGTCCGACGACGTCCCCCAGCCCCACCGAACGGAGATCGCCCGTGGCTGACGTCCTGATCCACCGAGCCCGCGTCCTGACCATGGACCCGGACCTCGCCGGCACCGACGCGGTGCTCGTCCGCGACGGCCGCGTCGCCGCCCTCGGCGCGGCGGCGGTCGCGCAGGCCGCCCCGGAGGCCGAACGCGTGGACGCGCGCGGCGCGACGGTGCTGCCCGGTTTCGTGGACCCGCACAACCACCTGCTGTCCACCGCGGAATCCCTCGCCGCGGAAGACGCGAGCTACCCCGCAGTGTCCACTGTGGACGATCTGGTCGAGATGGTCGCCAAGGCCGCCGCTCGCACGCCGGCCGGACAATGGATCCGGGCGTTCGGCATGGACGACGCGAAATATCCGGAAGGCCGTCCGACCCGGCAGCGGCTCGACGAAGCGACGACCGAGCATCCGGTGATCGTCTACCACGTGTCCGGCCACCACGCCGTCGTCAACTCCGCGGCGCTGCAATGGCGGGGCATCGGCAGCGACGTCGCCGACCCGGCGGGCGGGCAGTTCCTCCGCGACGCGGCCGGGCGGCTGACCGGAATGGTCCTCGACTCCGCGATGCAGCTGCTGTTGCCGGTCGCGGTCGAAATCGGCTGCCACGGCCCGAATTTCCACACCGACCTGCCGTTCGAACAGCTGTCCGGCTGGCTCGGCGACGCGGGCAGGCACTACGTCGAAGCCGGCTTGACGACCATCGCCGACCCGCAGGTGTCGGCGCGGGAACTCCGCGTGTACCGGGCGGCCCGCGCGGCCGGACGGCTTCCGGTGCGGACAGTCGCGATGCCGTTGTCACACCAGCTCGACGCCCTCGCCGCGGTCGGCCTCGGCGATCCGTTCGGCGACGACTGGCTGAGCCTCGGCGCGATGAAGTTCTACTCCGACGGCACGCTCATCGGCGGCACCGCGGTGTTCAGCGAACCCTACGGCGAACACGGCGAATTCACCGGCAGCCTCTACTGGCCCGCCGACGACCTCACCGCGCTCGTCGAACGCGCCGCCCGCGCCGGGTGGCGGGTCGCCGTCCACACGCAGGGCGACCTGGCGATGGAGAACACGCTGCGGGCGCTCGAAGCGGGTTCCCGCGCGTACGGCGACGACTTCCGCCCCCGCATCGAACACTGCGGCTACCCGACCCGCGAGCACGTCCGCCGGTTCGCCGGGCTGGGCGTGATCCCGGTGAACCAGCCGAACTTCCTGCACGACAGCGGCGGAGACTTCCTGCGCCGCCTGGGCGACCGCGCACACCGCCTCCAGCCGGTCCGCGAGGAACTCGACGCGGGGCTGCGGCCCGCGCTGTCCAGCGATTCGTTCGTCTCGTCGTTCAAGCCGCTGCACACGATCGCGAACGCGATGCTCCGGCAGACCCGCGAAGGCGCGGACATCGGTGCGGAGCAAGCGATTTCGCTGCACGAGGCACTGCGCGCGCACACGCTCGACGCGGCGTACACACTCGGCATGGAGGACCGGATCGGCTCGCTGACGCCGGGCAAACTGGGCGATGTCGTGGTGCTGGACGCCGACCTCGAACAGACCCGCCCGGAGAACTTCGGCGACGTGCACGTCACGACCACGGTGCTCGACGGGCGGATCGTGCACCAGCGGTGAAGGGAACGGCCGGCCGCGACCGGCCGTCCCCCAACCCGCGCTGCTGCTAATCGACCGGCGTGACCTCGGCCATTTCCGACCAGGCCGCGCCGTCGAGGTTCTGGTAGTTGATCTCGGGCTTCTTCGCCACGACCGTCGACATGAACGGGAAGAACTCCTGCGCGTGCGCGGTCGCGACGTGCGCGTCCCCGGCGGCGCTGTCGGCGAAGACCTCGACCATCACGAATTCGTTCTCGTCGCCGCCGTTCTGGTAATAGTCGAACGACACATTGCCCGGTTCGCTCCGCACCTGCGCGGTGTAGCGCTCGATGCCTTCCAGCCATTCGGTTCGCTTCTCGGGGCGGATCTGTGCTTTGAGGACGATCAAAATCATGCGTCGAGTATCGCAGCTCAGGTCCCGCTCGGCACCGCGGCGAGCGCCGGTACGCCAGCGAGTTCGCGCGAGAACTTCCGCAGCAGCAACACCGCTGTCGCGCCGAACCCGACGCACAGCCCGAGCCAGATTCCGGGCCCGCGCAGATCCAGTGCGAAGCCGCACAACACCATCACCGGGGTTCCGATCAGCCAGTAGCCGAGCAGCGTCGCGCGGAAGCCGCTTTTGGTGTTGCCGAGACCGCGCAGCAGGCCGACGCACACGTTCTGCGCTCCCTTGACGTATTGCTGCGCGATCCCGAAGAACAGCAGGGTGTGCGCCAGCGCCAGCACTTCCGGCGGCGGGTTCCTTTCGAGGAACAGGCCCAGCACCCAGCCCGGCACCGCGAGATACAGCAAGCCCGCCGCGGTCATCGCGGTCGCCGACAGCGTCAGCGCCTGCCGCGCGGTTCTGGTCACCGCGGGCCGGTCGCGCTGGCTCACCGCGCGGCTGATCAGGATCGAGGATCCTTGCGACAGGCCGATGTTGACCTGGTACACGATGTAGGCGAGCTGGTTGACCATGCTCTGCGCGGCCAGCGTCGCCGGTCCGAAGCCGCCCATCAGCACGGTGGCGACGGACGTGATGCCCGCTTCGGAGCCGTAGGTCAGGCTGATCGGGATCCCCAGCCGGAGGATCTCGCGCGCCGCGGGCAGTTCGCCGCGCCCGAAGCCCGCCGACAGCAGCGGCGCGAGGTGCTCGTCGCGGCGCAGGATCAGCAGGAACGCGAAGCAGTTGAGGAACTGCACGATCGTGGTGGCCAGCCCGATGCCCGGGGCGCCGAGTTCCGGGAACCCGAACCAGCCGTAGCCGAATCCGCCGTCCAGCAGGATGTTGACGCCGACCGACCCGATGGTCACCCACAGCAGGGAGCCGGGTCTGCGCATGCCGACGGCGAACTGCCGCAGCACGTTGAGCCACAGCATCGGGATCAGTCCGGGCGCGAGCGCGAGCATCGTGGGACGGGCGAGCGCGAGAACCTCGGGATCCTGGCCGAACCAGGCCAGCAGGTAGCCCAGGCCGATCAGGATCAGCGCGGCGCCCAGCCCGACCGCTGTCGCCACCAGGAACGAAGCCCGCACCAGGTCGCGGACTTCGCCGCGCGCCCGCTCGTCCAACTGGTCGCCGCCGGTACGCGATTCGCCGCGACCGGCGGTGCTGGCGACCAGGTTGCCCACAGCCGTGACCGTGCCGACGCACATCGTGCGGACCTGGTTGTACAGGGTCAGCGCCAGCCCGCCCGCCGCGATCGCCCGCACGCTCATCCCGCCGAGCATCGCCAGGTCGGTCGTGGTGAGCGCGACTTGCGCGAGCTGGATTCCGGCGATCGGGGCCGACACCGCGAGCAGCGGACGGTACCCGGCGAGCCACCGCCTCACGACACCCACCGCAGGCCGATGTCCTCGTGCCGGCCGAGCCGTTTCCCGACCTCGGCTTCGATCTCCGGCGCGTGCAGCCCGTGGCGGCGCAGCCATTCGTCGTCGAACACGGTGTCGAGGTACTTCTCCCCCGCGTCGCAGACCAGGACGACCGCGGTGCTGCCCGGCCGCATCGTGTCGATCCGGTTCAGCGCCGCGTGGATCGCCCCGCCGGCCGATCCGCCGACCATCAGCCCGGTGTGCCGGGCCAGCGCCCGCGCGGTCGCGAAAGCGTCCACATCGGACGCCTGCACGCCCTCGTCGATCAACTCCCGGCACACGTTGGCGCCGACCGGGAATCCTTCCGGGCTGCCGCTGCCGGTCTGCCGGTACGGCCCCGGCGGCGCGCCGAAGATGATCGACCCCGCCGGCTCCACCGCGAGCGTCCGCGCCGGGCAGCGCAGCCGGCGCAGCTCGCGGACCGTCCCGCACAGCGAGCCGCCGGTGCCGATCGCACCGATCAGCCAGTCGACCTGGCCCGCGTCGGCGAGCAGTTCCCTGGCCAGTTCGCGGTAGCCGCCGCCGTTGCCGGGGTTGTTGTGCTGGTCGGGCCAGTACGCCTCGCGATCCGCCGCGACCAGCTCGGCCGCGACCCGGCGGCGTTCGACCGAACGGAGTTCCCCGCCGCCCTCCCCGCCGACGTAGACGAGCTCGGCCCCGAGCGCCGCCATCGCGCGCAGCTTGTCCTTGCTCGCGTGGTGGTCCACCACCGCGGTGAACCGGTAGCCCCGTTCGAGCGCGGCCAGCGCGAGGCCAAGGCCGGTGTTGCCCGACGTCGGCTCGACGATCCGCCCGCCGGGCCGGAGCTTCCCCTCGCGCTCGGCGTCGGCGATCATCTGCTCGGCCATGCGCACCTTCGCCGACCCGGTCGGGTTGAACTGCTCCAGCTTCAGCAGCAACCGGACGCCCGAACCGGTCACGCACACCTCGAACAACGGCGTCCGGCCGATCAGTTCCGACACGTGCGACACGATTCCGCGCCCCCGACGCGGGATGAAATCCCTCATCGGCCGTCCCCTCCTTCGATCCGCCAGCCCGCGCCGTCCACCACGACCCTGGCCGGGAGCGGGAGGCCGTGGAAGCGGGTTTCGTTCTTGTCCATCTGGTATCCGGCGGTGTTCGGGTACACGAGAAGGTCGCCGTGGCGCGGCGGACGGGGGAACGGGATCTTGCGCCAGCTGAGCATGTCGTATTCGAGGCAGCTCGAACCGCCCACGCACGCGGCCACCGGTTCCCCCGGCCCCGCGGCGGGCCACAGCAGCGGATCCGGCAGGAATTCGCTGCCCTTCCATTGTTCGGACACGCTCATGCTCAGCCCCGCGACCGTCACGATCCCGTAGCCGTCGCGCATTTTGAACCCCTGCACCGGAAACACCGTGAACCCGGCCTGGTCCAGCAGCGCCCGTCCCGGTTCCAGCAGCAGCCGTGTGCCGGTGCGCGCGAATTCGGAGGCGACTGTGCCGCCGCGCAGCGGGCTCGCCAGCACGTCGGCCAGCATGTCCGCGCCGGTCGGGGCCTGGTGGTAGGGATAGAAATGGGTGAAGTTCTTGCCGTTGTGGAACCACGAGGGCCGGTACTCCTCGGTGAACCTCGTCCAGTCCGCCTCGTCCAGGTAGCTGGCCGCGAACCCGCCGCCGATCGACACCGACTCCGCGGGCAGCCCCGCCTCGCGCGCCCGCAGGCACTGCTCCAGCGCGACCTCCGCCATCCGGGCGCGCGACTGGACCTCGTAACCGCCGAGGTGGAAGGAAAACCCCTCCATCCGCACCGCGGCGCCCGCGCACCGGCGAAGCGCCTCGTCCACCTCGTCCGGGTTGAGCCCGAACCGGCTCCCCTGGTCCTTTTCCGGCAGCAGCCGCAGCAGAATCCGGATCGGCGGCGTCTGCCCGATCGCGAGCACCCGGTCGAGTTCGTCGAGCGCGTCGACGGCCACCACGCACCGGTGCCGCGCCGACAACCACAACAGATCCGCGCTTTTCGCCGCCCCGGTGACCATCACGTCCTCGCCGCGGACACCGCCCGCGAGCGCACCCACCAACTCGGGAACGCTCGCCACGTCCACACCGGCGCCGGCGCTCGCGCATTCCGGCACCCAGCACGCCGACCGGTTGGCCTTCTTGCCGAAATACACCTGCCCGGACACGCCCGCCGTCACCAGCGCGTCGGTGAACGCCACGAGGTTGTCCGCGAACTGGCGCGGATTCAGGACGTGGAACGGACCGCCGACCGCACGGGCGAGGTCGCCGAGCAGCCGGGGATCGGACTGCGTTTCACTGGCCCAGTCCGCCTGGCGGGCCGGCAGGGAAATGGTCGACGCCGTCAGCTCCACAGCCGCACCCGCTGTCCTCGGCCGGCCTCGATCGCCCGGGTCGCCAGCAGATGCGCCACCGGGATGTCGGTGATCACCATTCCGCTGCTGAACGCGAACACCCGATCCGAATCGCCGCGGCGGGCCGGCTTGCGCCCGGCAAGCACGTCCGGGAATTCCGCGTCGATGGTCGCTTTCCCTTCTCCATCGTCGAAACGGGAACCCGTCACACCCAACTGGCCCTCGCTCGTCGCGAGCGCGTAATCCGCGTCCCGCAGCGAGGAGGAGTCAACTCCCTTGCTGGACACCGAAATCAATAATCCGCCCGGTTTCAGCCAGCTCGTTTTCACCTTCGGATGCGCCGCCCGCCCCGACGCCGCCACCGCGATGTCCGCCTCGGCGACCGCTTCCGGAACGTCGTCGACGATTTCGACCTCCCGGTCCGGGAAATACCGGTGGAAGGTGTCCACGCAAGCCCGCAGGCCCTCTTTCGCGGTGCCGAAAAGCATCAGCCGCTCGAGACCGGGCAGCACGGTGAGCAGGTACGGAAGCGTGAGCTGCCCTTGCACGCCGGTGCCGATCAGCAACGCCGAGCGCGCGTCCGGCTTCGCGCACTCCTGCGCGATCAACGCGGTCGTCGCCGGGGTCCGGGACGCGCCGACGCGGTCGCAGTCCATCAGCGCGAACGGCATTCCGGTCGTGTCGTCGTAAAGGCTGAGCACGGTGTAGTACTTGTCCCGATTGTCGTTCCCCTGCCGGTAGGAGGTCTTGAACCCGACGTGTTGTGCGTTCGCGTCGAATCCCAGCATCGAATACGCCACCGCGTCCCGCGACTGGTCCGGCAGCGGCATCATCAGTTTCGTCGGACAGCGCGAATCCCCGGCGGCCAGCGCGAGATATCCCTGCCGGACCGCGGAAATCACCTCCTCCGGCGCCAGTTCGACACCGGCGAGATCGCTTCGGGTGAACACATGGAACTCTGGCTCCGCCATCTGAAGAAATCCTCACGAGAGAGAACGGGGAATCGCGCACTGGATCGGTTTTCGCGGCCGGAACGCGCCTGCCGGATGTTTCGGCCGCTGTCGCGCACCCGAGTCGGCCGCGTTGCCGAAACCGTAACGGAATCCGAAGACTTAGGCAAGGCTTGCCTTATTCATTCCCCGACGCGGGGGAGAAACCTCCTTGCCGGCCGACCCGGCGGCGAGCAGAACGTGAAAACCTTTGCAGCACAACGGGTCGGACGACCGCTCGAAGAGTCAGATCCGGTCGGCGATCGCGACGGTCAGCACGCCGTTGCCCGCCCGCTGCACGGTGCCGTCCACCTGGTAGACCTCGCTGAGCATCGCCGTCGTCAGCACCTCGGCGGGAGACCCGTGCGAATGCACTGTTCCGTTGTGCAGCACCACGATCCGGTCCGCGATCCGCGCCGCGAGCGACAGGTCGTGCACCACCGCCAGCACCGCGGCCGGCTGGTTCCGCGCGAGATCGCGCACCGACCGCAGCACCCGGAACTGGTTGCGCAGGTCGAGATTGCTGGTCGGCTCGTCCAGCAGCAGCACGCCGGGTCTCCGGATCATCGCCTGCGCGAGCCCGACCATCTGCCGCTGCCCGCCGGAAAGCTCGGACAGCCGCCGTCCGGCCAGCCCGTCCAGGTCCAGCGCCGCCAGGGTCTCCGCCACCCGCGCCTCGTGCTCCCGCCTGCCGCTGCCGGAGGCCCCGACCCGCCGGGCGACCAGCACCGCCTCGAACACCGTCAGCGAACTCGGCGGAGGAGGATCCTGTGGCAGGTAAAGGATCTCGCCGTCGCCCGACACTCGGACCCGCCCGCGCGCCCGGTGAAAACCCGCGACGCACCGCAGCAGCGTCGACTTGCCCGAACCGTTCGGCCCGATGACCGCCGTCACCTCCGCCGCCCGCACTTCCGGCAGCGTCACCTCGCGCAGCACCGGCGTCCGGCCGTACTCGAACCCGAGTCTCTCCACTCGCAGCGTCAAGTCCACAGTGTCCTCCGGGTCCTCCGGCGCGACAGGATCAGAGCGAGGAAAACCGGCACCCCGACAATCGAGGTGATGATCCCGACCGGAACGACCACGCCCGGCACGATCAGCTTCGCCGCCAGCGACGACGCGCACAGCAGGAACGCCCCGCCGGACAACGACGCCGCGACGAAATACCGGTGGTCCTCCCCCACCAGCATCCGCGCGACGTGCGGCCCGACCAGCCCGACGAAACCGATGCTCCCGGCGATCGACACCGCGGTCGCCGCCACCAGCGAAATCCCCGCCAGCACCACGATCCGCATCCGGGCGACCGGCACGCCGAGCGCCCGCGCACGATCGTCGCCGAGCCGCATCGCCGTCAGTTTCCACGACGCGCGCAGCACCAACGGGACCGCGGCGAGCACGACGACCGCGAGCATCCCGACCTGCGGCCAGGTCGCGCGGGTCAGGCTGCCCAGCGTCCAGAACACCACCTGTTGCAGCTGCGCTTCGGACGCGACGTACTGCATCAGCGAAAGCAGCGCGGTGAACAGGAACACCATCGCGATCCCCAGCAGCACCATCGTTTCCGTGTCCGGCCCGCGTGCCGCGCTGAACCCGATGATCACCGCGCTGGCCAGCAAGGCGAATACCCAGGCCGTCCCGGCCGTGCCGAGCACACCCAGCACCGGCACCGCCGAGACCCCGACCACCAGGCTCAACGCCGCACCGAAACTCGCCGCCGCCGAGACGCCGAGCGTGTACGGCTCGGCCAGCGGATTGTTCAGGATCGTCTGCATTTCCGCGCCCGCCAGCGACAACGCCGCGCCGACCAGAATGCCCGTCACGGTCATCGGCATCCGGATGTGCCAGACGATCTCCGTGTCCGCCGCCGGCGCGTTCCACGGCGCGAAAATCGCCCGCACTGTCTCCACAATGGACAGAGACTCGCCGCCGACCACCACGTCAGCGACGGCCACCACCAGCGCCAGCAACGCCAGCGCCGTCACGGTCAGCCGTTTTCGCCGCATCCGGCCGCGATGCGCCCGAACGACGTCGTGCGTACTCGGCTCGGCGAGGACGGGCGCGGCGGTCACGGAAGCTCCGCCCAGAACGTGCCCTCATACGGGATCGGCAGGAACTTCGCGTGCAGCTCCCGGATCGTCGCGTCCGGATCGACGTCCTGGAACAGGCTGGGATGCAGCCATTTGGCGAACCATTCCACCGCCAGGAAGTTGTACGGCGAGTCGTAGAAGTGGTGCCACGCCGCGTACACCCGATGCTCGCGAACCGCCTTGAGCCCGGAGAAACCCGCCTGCTTCTGCACGATCGCCTGCAACCGGGCCCGGGCGTCCGGCCCCTTTTCGCTGTACCCGAGCGGAATGAACTCCCCCGGTTTGGCCGACGTCCCTGGAGCCCAGTCCGCACCGGTCGCGATGACCACGTCCGGGTCCCGGCTCAGGACCGCCTCCGGGGAGACGGTCCCCTGCCGGGTTTTCAGGACGTCGTCGGCGAGGTTCTTCCCGCCCGCGAGGTCCACGAGCGCGGCGAGATTGGACTTCGCGAAACTGGAACAGCATTCGAAATACCCCGGGGCCCGCCACAGAAACGCCGAGGTCGGCGGTTCGTGCGCCGCCGCCAGCCGCGAACGGACCCGGTCCACCGCGGCCTGGTAATACGAGGCGAACGCCTCCGCCTCGGCCGTCTTGCCGGTCAACGCGCCCATCAGCCGCACCGACGGAACCGTGTTCTTCACCGGATCCACGAAATAGTCCAGCACGACGGTCGGGACCCCGACCCGGCTGAGCCGATCGACGATTCCGGAATCCTGCGCGGCTTTGTAGTTCGCGGCGCTGACGACATATACGTCCGGCCGGAGCTGGATCGCCGCCTCGATCGAAAACGACCCGTCGTACGCCTGCCCGGTGCGCTTGATCTTGTCGATCCCCGGGAACTTCGCCCGGTACTGCTCCAGCGAATCCGGGTCGTTCTGCTCGAGGTCGTTCGGCAGCCCGACGATCCCCGCCAGCGGATCCCGCTTGTCCAGCAACGCGGTCGTGTACAGCATCCGCGCCCCGTCGAGCAGAATTCTCTTGGCCGGCAACGGAACCTCGACCGTTCGCCCCAGCACGTCGGTGACCGGCCGCTTGGCCGCGCCCGGCTGTTCCCCTTGCGGCGCCGAACACGCCCCCGCCGCCAGCACCGCCACGACCGCGGCCGCACCCCATCGGCGACGGAGCGGACGCGAGCGGCGACGCTCCGCGAAGTTAGGCATGCCTCACCTTAGCAGCCGACCGGATTCACGCCAGGACAAGAATTGTGACTACGGCCACCGGGGCATACCGCAGCCCGACATTAATGCGTGGCCATTAATATGCCGCCAAACCGGACATTCCACCGCACTCGGAGCTGGACTGGAGTCCATTCGGAAATGGCGCGGTCGGCATTCACCCCCGGTGACCGCTGACTGCCGCGGAACGGATCACGCGTGCCCCGGCCACATACGTCACCGCCAACGCCACCCCTCCCCCGAAAACCGCGCTCCCCACGAACGGCCAGACACCGAACGCGGCAGCCGGGCTCCCTGTCTTGACAATCGAAAACGGCAGGACGGCCACCACCGAACCCATCACTGCGACGACAATCGCCAGCAGCGTCGCGGCCGCCGTTTCGCGCAGGAGCACGCCGCGGACCTGCCGGACAGTCGAGCCGATCAGTGACAACGTCGCGAACTCCGTCCGGCGGTCGCCGATCGCGGCGACCAGGTTGTTGGTCAGCGCGATCGCCATGAACAGCGAGATCAGGACGACGACCAGATAGTTGATCGACGCCAGCACCTCGGCCGTGCTGCCCGCGACGCTGTGCTGGTTTTCGATGCCCTGCATGGCCAACGTGCCCGCGGAGACGCCGACCAGCAGCGTAAGAAAGGTGACGATCGGACGGGCACGCTCCGGTGCCGCGCGCAGGTTCACGCCCGCCAGATGCGCCTCCGCATTCTTCGCACCGCGCGAAAGACGGCCGACGATCCGGTTCGCCGCGGCGATCAGTTCCGGAGCCAGGATCGCGAACCCGATCGAGCACAGCACCACGGCCGGCCCGGTCATCCCCGTCGTCGCGATGCTGTCCGCGGGCAAGGCAAGCACCGCGCTCGCCGAGCCGAAACCCGCCGCCAGCAACACAATCGCCGCGATCCGACGCGGCCGCGCCGACCTGACCCGGCGCGGTCCGGACTCTTCTTCGACCGGACTGCGCCGAGCCGGACCGCGACTGCCGATCCACGCCGCGAGCACTCCGGCCAGCAGCACGACCGCGACGCCGACCAGCGGCAGCACAATCCCAGGCGCGAACGACGTGCTCGGCGCGGTGAGCCCGGCGGAACGCACTCCGGTCAGGAGCAGGAGCCCGAGCAGGTAGCCGAGCCCCAGGCCGGGCAGTGCCGCCACGGCGGTGATCGCGAGGGTTTCCATCGAGACGAGCACCCGGATTTGCCGCGGCGCCGCACCGATCAGCCGCAACCCGCCGATCTCGCCGGACCGCGCGGCGAGCGTGACGCCGATCGTCGACACCATCGCGAACACCACGATCGCCACCACCCAGCCGCCCAGGATGAGCGGGAACTGAGTGAGGAATCCCCGATCGGCCGGTGCGGTGCTCCCGGAGCGGCCGGTGCCGAGCAGGGCGGTCATCGCGACCACCAGCGCCATCCCGACGAGCGCGACCAGGCCGGTGGCCACGGCGGCGGCGCGATGGTGGCCGAAGAGCCGCAGCGCGAGTTTCAGCATGTCAATTCCCCTTCCGCGGCCGCAGCAACGGCACCCGCACGGCAACCGCCGCCAACCGTCCACAATGCACGCTTCCCCATGTCACTTCCCTCTCCGCAGCCGCGGCAACAACACGCGCGACAGCAGCCGCCTACCGTCCACAAAGTGCACTTCCCCTCGGTCTTGTTGTCCGGTCCCAAGCGCGCCAGCTCACCGGGCACCCACCGCATTCGCCGCCCGCTCCGCCGATTCGACAAGCACCGTCATCCGGTTCGCCACCGCCGCGGCGGTCGGCCGGGCCAGCTGATCGACCACCAGCCCGTCCGCCAGGAACAACACCGCGTCGGCGTAGGACGCGGCCACCGGATCGTGCGTCACCATCACGATCGTCTGACCGCGATCGGCCAAGGACCGCAGCAAGCCCAGCACTTCCCGCGCGCTGCGGATGTCCAGTGCGCCAGTCGGTTCATCCGCGAAAACCACCTCCGGATCCGTGACCAGCGCCCGGGCCACGGCCACCCGCTGCTGCTGCCCGCCGGAAAGCTGACCCGGCCGGTGTCCCCCGCGCTGCGCCAGGCCGACCTGCGCCAGCAAGGCCGCGGTGCGCCGCGGGTCCGGGTTGCGGCCGTCCAACCGCAGCGGCAGTTCGATGTTCTCCTCCGCGGTCAGCGCGGGCAGCAGATTGAACTGCTGGAACACAAAACCGATCCGCTGACGTCGCAGCTCGGCCAGGCGCGGTTCGTCCAAAGCAGACAGATCGGCACCGTCCAGTTCGACGGTGCCTTCGGTCGGGGTGCGCAGACCAGCCGCGCAGTGCAACAACGTCGTCTTCCCTGAGCCCGACGGACCCATGATCGCGGCGAAAGCGCCGCGCGGGACGTCCAGGTCCACTCCGCGCAGTGCGTCGACCGGGCCGCCCTCTCCTTCGAAACGGCAGCGCAGCCGTCTGGTGCGGATCGCGGGTGCGGTCATCTTCCAGTCCTTCCAGTGATGTGAATGAACGTTTAAAACGAACGTTTACATGATACGGTAGCACGTGTGGGACACCGCGAGAACTTGATCACCGCCGCCCGGGAATGCCTCCTCAAAGCCGGTTACGCGCGCACGACGGTGCGCGACCTCGTCGCCGCCTCCGGGGCCAACCAGGCGTCGATCAACTACCACTTCGGGTCGAAGGAACAGCTGCTCACACAGGCGTTGTTCGACCTCAACACGGAGTGGGGCGACATGCTGTTCGCCGTCCTCACCGACCCGGCCGACGAGGAGGCCGGGCCCGAGCGGCGCTGGGCGCGGATCATCGAGTCCATCCAGCAGCATCGCGAGCTGTGGTTCGTGAACTTCGAGAGCGTCAGCTACCTGCAGCACGACGAGACGATCCGGAAGATCAACGCGGAAGGCCAGCGACAGGCGCGCGTCGCGCTCGCGAACGCTTTCGGCGACCTGGGGCCGGACGCCGACCCGAAGGACGTCCACGCGATCGGCGCGCACTACTACTCGCTGCTGGTCGGGACCGCACTGCAGTGGCTGACCGATCCGGACAACGCTCCCTCGGCGGCGGACGTCGTCCGAGCCGACTGGCGATCCCTCTGAGCCGGTACCGAACCAGCGCCCCACCAGCACTGGGCCAGCACACGTCACGCTGAAGTCACAGATCCCCGGACCCCGCGACAGCTCCGTTGACACGTCCACCATCCGGGTGACATGATCCCGGCACCGCTTGGAAACGTTTCCAAGCCATCCAGTCCGCAGACTGGAAACGTTTCCAACAGCGGTATCCGCACCGTTGCCCGCTGTGTCCGACTGGGAGGGACGATGACGTCAACCCGAGCCACGCTGATCCAGGTGGCCGAGCGCGCCGGCGTGTCGCTGGCTTCGACCTCGCGCGCGCTGCACGGGACCGGCGCGAGCAAAGCGATGGTCGAGCGCGTGCGGGCGGCCGCGGCGGAACTCGGGTACAGCGCGGACGCGATCGGGCGGTCGTTGCGGCTGAAGAAGACTTCGCAGATCGCGTTCGCGGTGGCCGACATCGGCAACCCGGTCTACGTCGAGATCATGCGCGGCATCCACGAAGTCCTGGCACCGCACGGATATCGGGTCGTGGTGATGTCCACTGGGGACACCGCGGCGTCGACGACCGAGCTCATGCACAGCCTGCACGGCGGGTTCGTCGACGGCATGATCGTCATCCCGCTGCGCACCGACGACGAGCTGATCGAGCAGATCGGCCGCGCTCCCGTGCCCGTCGTGGTGATCGGCCGCGCGATGAGCGACCGCGGGATCAGCTCGGTCTCCACGGATTCCGCCGCCGGGATCGGCGCGGCGATGCAGCACGTCGTTTCGCTGGGCCGCCGCCGGATCGGCTTCCTCAACGGGCCGCTCGACACCACACCGGGCTCCTCGCGACAGCGCGGATTCGATGAAGCGGTGTCCGCCAAGGACTTTGCCGCCAAGACCGACGTCGAGGTCGCGGCCGATTTCACCGTCGCGGCGGGGATCGAGGCCGCCAGGAAGCTGCTCGACCGTCCGCAACGGCCGGACGCCATCGTGGCGGCCAACGACCTGCTCGCCATCGGGGCCATCCGCGCCGCTCGGGAGCTGGGGCTGAGCATCCCGCGCGACGTCGCCGTCACCGGGATGGACGACACCGAACTCGGGCAGGTTTTCCTGCCCCGGCTGACCAGCGTGTCCCTCGGCTCGGCCGAACGCGGGCGCGCCGCCGCCCGGCTGATGCTCGGGCTCGCCGACGACGCGGACGCCCCGGCGCGGCAGATTTCGGTCGGCACCGAGCTGTTCGTCCGGGAATCCACTGTGGACCAGGACGCGGAGGACACGGAATGACCACCGCGACGCAGCCGAGGCGAGCCGCCCCCGCTCCACCGCCGCGCCCGAAGAAGACCACGCAGGCCCGCACGCGCCGGCGCGAGGCGATCGCGCTGGTGATGCCGTCGCTGATCCCGATCCTGGTGCTGTCGGTGGCCCCGCTGGTCATCGGCATCGTGCTAGCGTTCACCGACACGCGGCTGGTGCGGCATCCGGACTTCGGCTTCGCCGGGATCGACAATTTCGTCCGCCTCGGCGGGAACTCGCTGTTCTGGGACTCGCTGCGGATCGGTCTGATTTGGACAGTCGGGGTGACCGTCCTGCAACTGGCCGCTGCGATGGGGCTGGCGCTGCTGCTCAACTCCGGCCTCAAACTGCAGGGCCTCACCCGGGTGCTCGCGCTCATTCCGTGGGCGATGCCACCGGTCGTCGTCGCGATCATGTGGCAAATGATCTACTCCGCCAACGGCGGACCGCTCAACGCTTTCCTCGGCAGCATCGGGCTGCCGGACGGAATCAACTGGCTCGGCGATTTCAACACCGCTTTGCCCGCGGTGATCGTGGTCGGCGTCTGGGTCGGCATGCCGCAGACCACCGTGACGCTTCTTGCTGGCCTGCAACAGATCCCGGCCGAACTGCACGAAGCCGCGGCCGTGGACGGAGCCGGAGCCTGGCGGCGCTTCACCGCGGTGACCTGGCCGAGCATGCGCCCGATCGTCAGCTCCATTACTTCGCTCAACTTCATCTGGAATTTCAATTCCTTCTCGCTCGTGTACGTGCTCACCGCGGGCGGCCCGGGCGGCAAGACCATGGTCCCGGTGCTGTTCGTGTACCTCGAAGCGTTCAAGAACCGCGAGATCGGCTACGCCGCCGCGATGGGGCTGGTCCTCGTCATCGTGGTCGTCGCGCTGCTCGCGATCTACCTGCGGTCGCAGTTCCGCGGCGACCGCCCGGAAAGGGGGCGGTGATCGATGCGCTGGTCCGTGCGCCCCGCGCAATACCTGGCTCTCGTGCTGTACCTGCTGTTCCTCGGTTTCCCGCTGCTGTGGCTGATTTCCGCGTCGGTGAAGTCTTCGGCGGAGCTGAACTCGCTGTCGGTCAACCTGATCCCGAGCGAATGGCATTGGGACAACTACGGCGAGGCGCTCTCCCGGCAAGGCCTGCTGCATTCGGCGTTCAACAGCCTGCTGGTCGCGCTTGCCAGCACCGTGCTCGCGATCCTGATCTCGGTGCCCGCCGCCTACGTGCTGGCCCGGCTCAAGGGCAAGCTGCGCGTCGCGGGCGTCACCTGGATCCTGGTCAGCCAGGTGTTCCCGGTGGTGCTGGTGATCCTGCCGCTGTTCCTCGTGCTGCGGACGCTCGGCCTCGCCGACAGCCTCGTCGGGCTGACGCTCGTGCACACCACCTACATCCTCCCGTTCGCGCTGTGGATGCTGCAGGGCTACGTCGCGGCGATCCCGGTCGAGCTGGAGGAGGCCGGGGCGATGGACGGCGCGACCCGGTTCACCGTGCTGCGCACCATCGTGTTCCCGCTGCTGGCCCCCGGCGTGGTGGCGACCGCGATGTTCAGCTTCGTGTCGTCGTGGAACGAGTTCTTCTTCGCGCTGGTGCTGCTGCAGTCGCCGGAGAACTACACGCTGCCGATCACGCTCACCATGTTCATCGGCGGCGAGGGCAAGGTCGCCCTCGGTCCGCTGGCCGCGGGCGCCGTGCTCGCGGCGATCCCGAGCATCGCCTTCTTCAGCCTCCTGCGGAAGAAACTCACCGGCGGCCTCATGGCCGGGGCGGTGAAGGGATGAGCCCCACCCCATCGGAAACACCCTCGAAAGGTCGGTCGATGAAGACACGACGCGCGGCCATCGCCGCCAGCCTCGCCCTCACCAGCCTGCTCGCCGCGGCGTGCGGCAGCGGCGCGGACGCCGGCAGCGGGGACGCCGGACCGGTCACCCTCACCTTCCAGTCGCTGTCGGACCAGCCCGCCGCGATCGCCGCCACGAACAAGATCGTCGGGGCGTGGAACCAGGCGCATCCGGACACGCAGGTGAAGGTCGTCCAAGCAGGCTGGGACAGCGCCTACGACAAGCTGATCACCCAGTTCAACGCGGGCACCGCGCCGGACATCGTGCACTACGAGGCGGCCGGGATCGGCCCGTTCGCCGCCGACGGCTACCTCGCCGACCTCTCCTCTTACCTGTCCGAGCAGAAGCGCGCCGACATCCCGAAGGGCGTGCTCGACTCGGTGACCGTGGACAGCAAGGTCGTCGCCTACCCGACCGAACTGCAGTCCTATGTGGTCTTCGCGAACAAGAAGCTGCTGGAGCAGTCCGGCGCGCAGGTCCCGACCGGCGAGACGACGACCTGGGACCAGCTGCGCCAGCTGGCCAAGACCGCCACGAAGGACGGCAAATACGGCCTCGGCTGGGGCCTGTCGAGCCCGACCGCGACGTTCGTGGCGATGGCCCCGGCGTTCGGCGGCAAGTACTTCGAGGGCACCGGCGACCAGGCGCAGATCAGCGTCGGCCAGGGCGAAATGGCGCTGCCGCAGCTGGTGCACGACATGAACGCGACCGACCACTCGATCCTGCCGGTGACGCTGACCCAGTCCGGCGGCAAGGCGCTGGCCCCGTTCTACGCGGGCCAGGTCGCGATGACCGTGCAGGGCTCGTACCAGGCGGCGAACATCGAGAAGGACGCGCCGAAGGACCTCGACTGGGTCGCGCTGCCCCCGATCGCCGGCCCGGCCGGACCGGCGCAGGCCGCCAACCCGCAGACGCTGTCGGTCAACAAGGACTCCAAGCACGTCGAGCAGGCCGCGAAGTTCCTGGACTACTTCACGAACACCGAGAACCTGGCCGCGCTCAACGAGGCCGACACGCTGATCCCGGCGAGCAACTCCGCTCGCGACGCGCTGGACAAGAAGCTCGGCGCGAAGAAGGGCTGGAGCACCATCCTCGCCTCGGGCAAGTACCTGACCTCGGCGCCGTATCTGTTCGCCGGCAAGTACGCGCAGTGGAAGGACACTGTCGCGACGCCTGCCTACCAGCGCTTCCTGGCGAACCAGATCGACGCGAACACGCTGGCGCAGCAGCTGAAGGACGGCTGGAAGAGCGTCGGCAAGTGACCGCCGCGCCGGGGTCGTCGCGACCCCGGCGCGCACAACAGGCGCGGGCACGCTGCCCGCGGAACGAAGGGACGCAAGCCGGTGACCTGGCTGGAGGACCGCGCGGTGGCAGTAATCACCGGCGCGGCAGTGGGGGACGCGCTCGGCGGCGCGACCGAAGGGTGGACGCCCGAGCAGATCGAGGAGCGCCACGGCGGCCGGGTGACCGGCATCGTCGGCCCCTGGTACCCGAACTGGCGGGACGCGCGCCCGATCGCGCCGTACCACAAGGGCGACGGGCACATCACCGACGACACCTTGATGACCCGCGCGATCGTGGAGGTGTACGCGAAGCGCCGGGCGCATCTCGACGCGTACTCGATGGCCGAGGACCTGGTGCCGCTGATGATCGGCGAGCCGCGCTGGGTGCCGGAGCTGGAGTCGACGGCGTTGTTGCTGCAGCGGGTGTTCCTCGCCGAGAAGTGGATCGTCGCGAAGCTGCACTACGGGCATGTGGACCCGCGCGAGGCGGGCGTCGGCAACATCGTGAACTGCGGTGCGGCGATGTACATCGCACCGGTCGGCGTCGTGAACCCGGGCGATCCGCAGGCGGCGTACGCGGAGGCGATCGATCTGACCGCGCCGCATCAGTCCAGCTACGGCCGCGAAGCCGCCGGGGTGCTGGCCGCGATGGTCGCCGCGTCGGTCACGCCCGGCGCTGGGCTGGACGACATCGTGCAGGCCGCGCTCGCGGTGTCCCACGACGGGACTTTGGCGGCGCTGCAGGCTGTGGTCGAAGCCTTCGAGGGGTGGAATGCCGCGCCCAAGACCGACGACGAAGAACGGGCGCTCGCGCGGAAGATCCGCGAGGTCGTCGCGCCGTTCGATTCGGTCGGGCCGGAGTACCGGCAGATGTCGATGGACGCACGGCGGCCGTCGCGGACCAAGGCGATCGAGGAATTGCCTGCCGCGCTGGGGTTTGTGCTGGGACATCAGGGCGATTACCGAGGTGCGGTGCTGGGTTCGGTGAACTACGGCCGGGACGCGGACTCGATCGCGTCGATGGCGGGCGCGCTCTGCGCGGGTTTGGGCGGGGCGGCTTCCGTGCCGGACGAGTGGATCGATCCGATCGGCGAGGCCAGCAAGATGGATCTGCGCGAGACCGGGCTGCTGCTCGCGTCCGCCGCGACGGACATCGTGAAGGCCGACCGGGCGCGGACCCAGGCGCGGCTCGCCGCTCTCGACGCGCTGGCCGCCGCATGAGGCTGACCTGGGCTCAACCCGAAGACCTGCTCGCGCACGAGTTCGTCCAGTCCGCAGTGGAGGGCAAGGACGTCGCCTCGGTGCGGGAGCGCTGGATCGCCGCCGGCGGCGATCCGGTACCCGCCGTGAGCGGGGCAGGACCGCGGCCGGCGCCCCCAGCGTTGCGGGCGCTGGCCCGGACGCTGCTGGAGGAACTGGCCGCGCTCCCCGGTCCGGCCGCGCCGCACGAGCCGGACGACTGGGACGCGATCGCCGCGCTGCTTCCGGCCGCGCCGGTCCTCCCCCGGCCCGCCGCGGACCGCACGCTCGGCGCGTGGACCGGGCGGGCGGCGGGATGCCTGCTCGGGAAGCCGGTCGAGAAGATCCCGCGCGAGGGCATCGAGGAGATCCTGCGCGCGACCGGACGCTGGCCGCTCGACCGGTGGTTCACCGAGGTCGGGCTGCCCGAGGACGTCGCGGCGCGGTGGCCGTGGAACCGGCGTTCGCGGCCGACGTCCCTGGAGGAGAACATCTCCGGGATGCCGGAGGACGACGACCTCAACTACCCGATCCTCGCGCTGACGCTGCTGGAACGGCACGGCCGCGAGTTCACCACCGACGACGTCGCGCAGCTGTGGCTGGAGCAGCTGCCCGCCGGGCGGGTGTTCACCGCCGAGCGCGCCGCGTACCGGAATCTGCTGGACGCGCGGCCGGTGCCGGAAACCGCGACGCATCTCAACCCGTTCCGCGAGTGGATCGGCGCGTTGATCCGCACCGACGTCTTCGGCTGGGTCTCCCCCGGTGACGTCCGCGGCGCCGCACGGCTGGCATGGATCGACGCGCGGCTCAGCCATACTCGCAACGGCATTTACGGTGCGATGTGGGCGGCTGCGCTGGCGTCGGCGGCGATGGTGTGCGACTCCGTCCACAGTGTCCTCGACGCTGCGGAAACTGTTCTGCCGCCTTCGAGTCGTATTGCCTCGGCGGTGCGGTTCGGGCGGGAAGCCGCTGCTTACGACGACGGTCTGGACCGGTTGCATGCCCGATACGGCGACCTGCATTGGGTGCACGTGCTCAACAACGCGGCGGTGATCGCGTACGCGCTGACTCGCGGCGATGGTGACTTCGGGCAGAGCATCTCGCTCGCAGTCACGGCCGGCTGGGACACGGATTCCGCGGCCGCGACGGTCGGCGGGGTTGCCGGTGCGCTGCTGGGGGTGGACGGGATCGGCGAGCAGTGGACTAAGCCGCTGGACAACCGGATCGCGACGTCGTTGCCGGGCGGCGAGCAGCGCATCACCGACCTCGCCGCGCGGACGGCCGGGGTGGCGCGATGACCGGGCGAGTTGCTGTCGTCGGGTCGGCGAATGTCGATCTGGTGGTCGACGTACCGCGGCAACCTCACGGGGGCGAGACCGTTCTCGGCGGGGACGTACGGCGCAGTCCCGGTGGCAAGGGGGCCAATCAGGCCGTTGCCGCATCGCTCGCCGGCGGGGCGGAGACGACGTTCCTCGGGGCGTTCGGGGACGACGACGGTGCCGAATTTCTGTTGGCGTCGTTGACCAATGCCGGGGTGCGGACAGACCTTGTGTCGCGAGTGGACAGTGCGACCGGGACCGCGTTCATCATGGTGTCGCCGGACGGCGAGAACTCCATTGTGGTCGCGCCTGGGGCCAACTCGCGGCTCCAGCTGGGGCAGACACAGCTGGAGCGGATCGCCGCCGCGGACGTCGTGCTCGCTCAGCTGGAAGTTCCGCTGGAGGCCGTAACGGCTGCCGCGGCGGCCCGGCGGACTGGCGCGCGGATGGTGCTCAACGCCGCGCCGTCCCGGCCGCTGCCTGATCTTGATCTTGACGTGCTGATCGTCAATGAGCATGAAGCCGCGGACCTGGCCGGGACGTCCGGCACTCCCGAAGAGCTGGCTCGGATCCTGCAGCGACGCGCACCCGCTGTGGTGATCACGCTCGGGGCGGCCGGTTGCGTAGTCGCTGAGCGGGAAATCGAGCACCTTCCTGGTTTCCGAGTGTCCCCTGTGGACACAACCGGAGCCGGGGACACGTTCTGCGGCGTGCTCGCGGCGGCGCTCGCCGCGGGTCGTCCGCTCCGCGAAGCCGCCGAACGCGCCGGGGCCGCCGCCGCGCTCGCTGTCACCCGTCCCGGCGCGCAGTCCGCCGTGCCGACCGCTGTGGAGGTCGCCGAGTTCGCTGAGTTCGCGACCGGAGGAAACGCCTGATGACGTACGTGTTCGACCCGCTCGTCCCGCGCCCGATCGACCGGCCGACCGAGATCCCGCTCGACGCTCCGCTGTCGGCTGAGCAGCTCGTCGCGCTGGACGAGGCCAAGATCTTCGTCGGCCCGGCGGATCCCGCCGACCGTCCGGAGTGGCGGGCGCGGCTGCGGCAATGGCGCGCCGACGCGCACGAACGGCACGGCTATCACGGCCGCGCCTACGACCGGCCGGAAGCCGCGTGGGCCGCCGGATGCCACACGGTCGCGCAGGTCTGGCTGTGGGACGAATTGCTGTATTCGTTCGAGGAGCACCGGTTCACGCCGGAGCGGTTCCTCGCCGACGCGCACCAGCGATTCGGCGGCCTCGACGCGGTCGTGCTGTGGCACGCGTATCCGGTGATCGGCCTCGACGACCGCAACCAGTGGGATTTCTACCGCGATGTGCCCGGCCTCCGCGAGCTGGTCGAGACGTTCCATTCGGCGGGCGTGCGGGTGTTCGTGGACTACAACCCGTGGGACGTCGGCACGCGCCGGGGCGAGGACGACGCCGCGGAATTGTCCGCGGTGCTGGCGGATTTCGGTGCGGACGGCGTCTTCCTGGACACGTTGAAGAAGGCCGATCCGGCGCTGGTCGAGCAGCTCGAACGCGCGCGGCCCGGGGTCGTGCTGGAGGGCGAGTCGAAGCTGCCGGTCGAGCGGATCGAGGACCATTCAGCTTCGTGGGCGCAGTTTTTCGCCGATTCGCCGGTGCCGGGCGTGCTGCGTTCCCACTGGTACGAGCGCCGGCACATGCAGCACCACGTGCGGCGATGGCACCGCGACCACACCGAGGAACTGCAGTCGGCGTGGCTGAACGGCGTCGGCGTGATGGTGTGGGAAGTCGTGTTCGGCGTGTGGGTCGGCTGGTCGCAGCGCGACGCCGCGACGGTGCGGCGGATGGTGACGGTGCAACGGGCGGCCGGTGACCTGCTGCGCGAGGGCGAGTGGACGCCGTTGGCTCCGCTCGCGCCGGAAGCCGAGGCGGCTGGGGTTTACGCGTCGCGCTGGGAACTGGGTGACTGGACACTGTGGACGGTCGTCAACCGCGGCTCCGTGGATTATGTCGGTCCGGTCGTTGACGGGCCGGTGATCGATCTTTTCGCCGACGGGCGGGTACCCGCGCACGGGATCTCGGCGCTGCTGCGGGTCGCCGAGGGTGCGGCGGAGCCGTCGTGGCTGTCCCGGGTGGCGACTCTCCCCCACGATCCGGACGCTCGTTTCCCGCACCGGCTCGCCGTGCGCCGGCAGCCGGAACCGTCGCACGGTCAGCCGGAAAGCGACGCGGTCGTGGTGCCTGCCGGACCGTACGTGCTGACGGTGCGCTACCGCGGGCGCGAGACCGGGATGTACCAGGGCGCGCCGTATGTCGACGAGTGGAAGCCGTTGCCGCCACGACTGCACGACGCCCGGACGCTGCAGCGAGACGGTTCGCTGGCATCGCCGGTCGCGGTCGCCGCTGCCGAGGTGACGAACGGCCAGTTCGCGGAATTCCTTGCCGCTGCTGGATATCAGCCGGTCGAGCCCCGTCGGTTCCTCGCGCATTGGGCCGATGGCCTGGTCGAGGACGAGCCGGTGACCTTTGTGGACCTCGACGACGCCCGTGCGTACTGCGCGTGGCGCGGCGGCCGGTTGCCGACCGAGGACGAATGGCAGCTCGCCGGGGAGACCGGCGGGCTGCGGCGCGGCACGCCCGCGGTGTGGAACTGGACCGAAAGCGAACACTCCGACGGGAGGACCCGGTTCGTGATGCTCAAGGGCGGCAGCGATTACCGCGCCGAGGGTTCGGAATGGTACGTCGAGGGAGGCCGGCACGAGCCGGACTACAGCGTGAAGCTGCTGTTGCCCGGGCTCGGGCTGGCGCGCGGCGCGACTGTCGGGTTCCGGTGCGCGTGGGATGTGACGCGATGACTGTGGCGAGGGAAGCGTCCGCTGGGGCGCTGGCCGGGCTGCGGGTGGTGGACGCGTCGACGTTGTTCGCCGGGCCGATGGCCGCGATGCATCTGGGCGACATGGGCGCCGAGGTGATCAAGGTCGAGCACCCGTCGCGGCCTGACCCGTCGCGCACGCACGGGGTGGCCAAGGGCGACGTCAACCTGTGGTGGAAGACGTTGGGGCGCAACAAACGCACCGTCACCGCGAACCTCAGCAGCGACGGCGGGCGCGAGGTGTTCCTGGCGCTCGCCGAGACCGCGGACGTGGTGATCGAGAACTTCCGCCCGGGCACGCTCGAACGCTGGGGCCTCGGTTACGAGGAGCTGTCCGCGCGCAATCCTGGGCTGGTCCTGGCGCGGGTGACCGGGTTCGGCCAGCTCGGCCCGTACCGCTCGCGGCCCGGCTTCGGCACGCTCGCCGAGGCGATGAGCGGCTTCGCGGCCGCGACCGGCGAACCGGACGGGCCGCCGACGCTGCCGCCGTTCGGGCTCGCCGACGGGGTCGCGTCGCTGGCCACCGCGTACGCGATCATGGTCGCGCTCGCCGGGCGGACCGCCGGCGGACGCGGCCAGGTGGTGGACGTCGCGATCATCGAGCCGATTCTCGCCATGCTCGGACCGCAGATCACGCGCTGGGACCAGCTCGGCACGGTCCAGCCGCGCACCGGCAACCGGTCCACGAACAACGCGCCGCGCAACACCTACCGCACGTGCGACGGGCAGTGGGTGGCGGTGTCGACGTCGGCGCAGTCGATCGCGGAACGCGTGGTGCGGCTGGTCGGCCGTCCGGAACTGGCCGCCGAACCGTGGTTCGCGACTGGCGCGGACCGGGCGGCCCACGCGGACGAACTGGACGAGGCCGTCGGCGGATGGATCGCCCGGCACACGCGGGACGAGGTCGTGGCCGCGTTCGAGGAAGCGCAGGCCGCGGTCGCGCCGATCTACGACGGGGCCGACATCGTGGCCGACCCGCAGTTCCGCGCGCTGGGCACGATTCACGAGATCGAGGACCCCGAACTGGGCACGACGTTGATGCAGGGACCGCTCTTTCGGTTGTCGGACAACGACGGCGTCATCGGCTTCACCGGACGACCGCACGGCGCGGACACCGACGACGTGCTCGGCTCGCTGGGCTTCACTCCGGCGCGGATCGCTGAGCTTCGTGCGGAGGGAGCGGTATGACGCCCGCGCTGACCCTGCTCTACGTCCCAGCGGACCGGCCCGACCGCGTCGCCAAGGCGCTCGCCTCGGACGCCGACGTCGTGCTGGTCGATCTAGAGGACGCCGTCGCGCCCGCGCAGAAGGACGCCGCGCGGGACAACGCGATACGGCTGTTGGCGGAGGTGCCCGCGTCCCGTCCGGTGCAGGTGCGGATCAACCATCCGGACACGCCGTGGCACGAGGCGGACGCGGCCGCGGTCGCCGCGCTTCCGGCGTGGGTGGGCGCGCGGTTGCCGAAGGTCGAGAGTTCGGTCGACGTCCGGTCGCACGCCGATGCGTTGCCGGGCCGGGAATTGCACCCGCTGATCGAATCGGCGCTCGGGGTGGAACGGGCGCTGGAGATCGCGCTCGCTTCCCCGCTAACGGCGTCGCTCGGGCTTGGCGAGGCGGATCTGCGGTCCGACCTGCGGCTCGCCGACGAAGCCGGGCTCACCTGGGCGCGCAGCCGGATCGTGAACGCCGCCCGCGCCGCGCGCCTGCCGCCGCCGGCGATGTCGGTGTACGCGAATGTCCGGGATCTCGACGGGCTCGCGGAAAGCTGCCGGGTCGGGCGAGCACTCGGGTTCCGGGGCCGGACGGCGATTCATCCGGTGCAGCTGCCGACGATCCGCGCGGCTTTTCTGCCGACCGCGGAGGAAATCGCCCGGGCGCGGGAGGTGCTGTCCCGAATGGACGGTGCTACGGAGGCCGGAGTGGGCGCGATCGCTCTTGCCGACGGGACGTTCCTGGACGTCGCGATGCGGGACCAGGCGTTGGCGGTGCTGGCGCTCGTCTCCGATTAAGCCCTGTCCGCGGAAACCAAGCGCAGCAACGGATCGAAGCGAACCGGGCCTTCCTCCGTCAGCTGCACCGGACCCGCGACCGGCTGATATCCGGTCACGACGACGGTGTACTCGCCGGGGAACAGATCGTCGACGGTGTAGTGCCCCGCCTCGTCCGTGACGGTCACCCGCTGGACTTGGCCCTCGGCGTCCAGCACCGCGACCTGCGCGCCCGGGAACGGGCCCCGGATCGCGTGCACGGTGCCGGTGAGCCGGACCGACCGCGCCAGCTCGACGTCCTCGCGCACCGGCTCGGCGCCCACCCGCACGTGCCGGGCCACCGGCTCGCGGCCGCCCGCTTGGACCAGCAGCAGATACGTGCCCGCCGGGGCGTCCAGGGCGAAGCTGCTGTCCGCGCCGGTGGTGGTGCGGCGAACTTCATGGGTTTCCAGGGACGTCAGGGACACTGCGGCGGTTTCGTCGGGAGCGAGACCGCTCACCGCGCCGGAAATCGCCGCAGGCTTGCTTTGCGTGGTGCTGCGGCTTTTCCGGGTCCGCGACAGCAGCACGTCGACGACCCCGAACAGCAGCGCGAGCACGACCAGCGCGGTCGAGCCGATCAGCCCGAGCGCGGTCGCGGAGTGGTAGTCCCCGTGCGAACGGCCGAGCTCACCGAAGAACAGCGACCCGCCGAGGGCCGTGCCGACCGCCGAGCCGATCCGCTGCCCGGTCTGCAGCACTCCGGCCGCGGTGCCGCCTTCCGCGGGCGGGACTTCTTCCAGGGCGAGCGTCGAGTTCGGCGAAATCACCAGCCCGCTGCCGAACCCGCCGACGAACAACGGCGCGGCCAGCACGAACGCGGTGTTCGCGCCGGAGTAGTCGCGCACGAGCCACGCGGTGGCGGCGAGCCCGATCGCCACGAGCAGCGTGCCGAGGACGACCATCGGCCTGCCGAACCGGTGCACGAGCCGCCCGCCGATGGTCGGCGAGATCGCCGAGCCGATCGCGAACGCGAGCATCGCCGCGCCGGCCTGCAGCGCCGTGTAGCCGAGGCCTTGCTGGAAAAACAGTGTCAGGACAAGGAAAATCCCGGTGAATCCGGCGAAATAGACCATGCCGAGCGCGGAACCCATGGAGTAGCTGCGCACGGTCAGCAGCTTGAGGTTCACCAGCGGCTGCTTGCCGCGGTTGCCGAGCCAGCGTTCCCACAGCACGAACAGCACGAGCAGCCCGGCCGCGACGCCCATCAGCCACCAGCGCGGCGACGTCGCCTGTTCCTCTTCCTCGATCAACGGCAGCATCACCAGCACGACCGCCACGCCGAGCAGCACACTGCCCACCAGGTCCGGCGTCCGCTTCCGGCCGCTGCGCGCGTCCTTCGGCAGCAACCGCAGCCCGAACAGGATCGCGAGAATCCCGATCGGCAGGTTGACGTAAAACACCCAGCGCCACCCTTGGTCGACGCCGATGCCCTGGATCAGCAACCCGCCCAGCACCGGCCCGATCGCGGTGGACAGCCCGACCGTCGCCCCGAACGCGCCGAACGCCTTGCCCCGCTCGCGGCCGGAGAAGAGCTGCTGCATCAGCCCGATGATCTGCGGATTCAGCAGCCCGCCCGCGACGCCCTGCCCCAGCCGGGCCACGACGAGCCAGGTCGCGTTCGGCGCCGCACCGCACAACACGCTGGTCGCGACGAACAACGCCAACCCGAGCAGAAACATCCGGCGGCGTCCGTAGTCGTCGCCGAGCCTCCCCGACGGCACCAGCGCGAGACCGAACGTGAGCGCGTACCCGGAGACGACCCACGAGACGTCCGCGGGCGTCGCGCCGATCCCGTGCTCCATCGAGGGCAGGGCGACGTTGACGATGCTGACGTCGAGCAGCGTCATGAACCCGGCGATGAGGCACACCCACAAGGCGCGCCAGCGCTGCGGATCGGGCTCGGGGGTAGCGGAAGCGTGCACAGACCGTCCTGAGATTCGAGACCGGTAAGATAATTACTGGTGTTAGAATACTCGCCCATGCCAGCGGAGCGGGACCACGTCGACGGAGTCATGGCGCAGATCACCGGCGTGCGCGAGGAAGACCGGGTCAGCAAGGCGCTGAGCTTCCGTTTGCTGCGCGCGGCTCGGCTGCTGGAAACGGAACTGCGCCGGGAGTTCGACGCTTTCGGGGTGGGTTTGTGGGAAGTCGAGCTGCTGGGCGCGCTCAAGCGGGCCGGTCCTCCGTACCGCCTGTCGGCCGGGCAACTGCTGGACAGCATGCGCCTGACGTCCGGCGGAGTGACCAAACGGGTGGCCGGACTGGAACGCAAAGGCTGGGTCCGCCGCGACATCGACCCGGACGACCGCCGGCAGATCCTGGTGAGCCTGACCGAGGAAGGGCTGGCCCGGGCGCTTGAGGTATTCGGAATGAAGACGCAAACCGAGGCGCGGCTGCTGGGGGTTTTGTCGCATGCGGAACAGGACCGGATGAACGCCGACCTGCGGGAGCTGCTGCTGGAGTGGGAGGGGCCGGACGGGCGGGCTTGAGGTTCTGGTGTTTTCGGAGCGCTGCTGGGGCGGCCGAACGCCTGTCGAGACCGATCCCGCGCCAGGCTGGACGATCGCGCCGCGGCTCAGGATTATCCAGCAGACGGTGCCACAGCCCGTTGTGGCAATTCCGAGGACGGGCTCGACAGCCGCGCACAACTACCCCGGCAACCCGCGCTGTCCGGCGACCTCCCCCGCGCGGTGGCAGGCGATTCCGCCGTGGCGGATCCTGCGGCAGGCCGCACTCACCGTGGGCGAGCTCCCGACAATAGTTCCGCCACCGCCGCCCATCGCAGAACCGGACCACCGCGCTCAACCCCCGGCCGACTCCCAGCAGGTTTGGGCCGCCACTGCGCGCCGGACCAAACCTGGCCGCCGCACTCAAACTCCAGCCGACTCCCAGCAGCCAATCCCGTCACAGCCACCACGCACCGAGCCGGTCTACCGCAGCCAATCCCCGGCAGACTCCCAGCACGCAAGTCCCGCCACGGCCACCCCGCGCCAAAACCAGGCCACCGCGATCAATCCCTGGCGAACTCCCAGCACGTCGCCCCGTGCGGTTCCTCCGACGCGACTCCCACCGCACGTCGCAGGGTGAGGCGGTACAGGTGCCACGGCGGCGGGCCCGCGCTCGGTGCGCTGAACGGTGCCGTCAAGGCGTCCCCAGCCGCTTCCGCTGGCCAGCCGCCGGAGCGGTAGACCTCGGCCAGGTGCGCCACGGTGTCGACGTCCGTGACTCGGTGCGCATCGCCCTCCAGCACCAGGTCCAGGCCGCGCAGCCGGACCGAGATGCTGCATGCCGGGTTGGCCGCGAGGTTGCGGGAGCGGCGCGTGTCCGGTCCACCGACGAAGTACAGGGCGTCGTCCACCCAGACTGCGCCTACGCCCGCCGAGTGCGGGCGTCCGTCTGGGCGGACGGTCGCCACGAAGAACGTCAGGTCGGCGGTCGGGGTGTCGGCTGCGAGGACGTCGCGGGCACGGTCCCACGGCAGCGGGGCGTTTCCGTAGCGGTCGAGGTTGCGGGTGGTGGTCGGTTCGTAGTCAGTCATACCCATACGTCGAACGGGGTGCCGCCGAATCGACACTGCACCCAGAAGACGACGGGTCAGGCGCCTCCTGTCGAGGTCGGGCGGTAGCGGAAACCGTCGCCGTGCGGGGTGATTCGCCCGATCGGGAAGTGCGCGGGAAGGAGGAGCGCGTCCCGTTCGACGGCCAGTTCGCACAGGGTCCGCCGGGATTCCGCGGCGGCTACGGGGTCTGCGTCGCCGCCTTGGGCCAGGGTCAGGTTCGCGAACTGGAACGGGTGGTGCAGCACATCCCCGCTCACCAAGGCGTGCTGATCGCCGCTGCTGAGTTCCGCGATCAGGTGGCCGGTGGTGTGGCCGGGCAGAGCGCGCAGGGTAATGCCGTCCGCCACCTCGTACGGGAGGTCGATCAACTCGACCAGGCCTGCCTCGACGACCGGCAGCACGCTGTCTTCGAACGTCCTGGCCAGGTCGCCCGCGACGCCGCCGTCCGGTGCCGACGCGTGGACCTGCTGGAGCCAGGCGTATTCCTCGCTCGGGATCAGGTACCGGGCGCGCGGGAAGGTCGGATCCCAGGAACCGTCGACCAGGGTGGTGAAGCCGCCGCAGTGGTCGGGGTGCAGGTGGGTCGCCACTACGACGTCGACGTCCTCCGGCACGACGCCGGCCGCGGCCAGGCGGTCGAGGTACGGCGCGTCGAAGTGGTGGTGCGCCAGCAGGACCGGGCGTTCCTTGGCGTTGCCGTTCCCGGCGTCGAGGAGCACGGTCTGGTCCGGCGTGCGCACCAGGTACGTGGTGATCGACAGGTCGAGGTCGCCACGGTGCTCCCCCAGGTGTTCCGGCATGACCGCCGGGAACAGGTCGGCTGGGGCGAACGGCCAGTGGTCCAGTTCGGCTACCGGGTCGATCCGCAGCTGTCCGAGAGTGATGGTCATCGGGCTTCCTGTCGTTCCGAGAGCAGGTTCATCGGGGCACCGCCGCCATCGCTTCGATTTCCACGAAGAGCTCCGGTTTCGCCAGCGCGGACACGACGATCAGCGATTGCGTCGGCCAGTCGCTCCCCGGGAACCACCGGCTGAACACGTCGCCGGTCGCCGCGCGGAAACCGGGCAGGTGCTCGGTGCCCGCGACCATGCTGAAGACCTTGACCAGATGCTCCGGCCCGGCGCCCGCCGCCGCGAGCACGCGTTCGATGTTCGCCAGCACCTCGCGCGTCTGCGCTTCCGCGTCCGGGCCGGCGAGCGTGCCGTCCGGCCGGGCGCCGATCTGACCGGCCACCACGAGCAGCTCGTGGCCGGCGGGAATCTGCGCGAGGTGGCTGTAGCGGCCGACCGGCGCCGCGACCGTCCCGGGATTCCAGCGCTTGCTCATCAGGTGTTCCCCTCCCTTGGTTCGTGTCCACAGTTCACCACGAGGCACCGACAAAAAATCACCGGCCGGGTCAGCCGATCGCGACCACCAGCTTGCCGAACTGGTCCCCCGACGCCAGTTCGGCCAGCCCGCGCGGCCCGTCCGCGAGGTCGTAGACGTGGTGCACCACCGGCCGCAGCCGGTGTTCCGTGACCAGCTCGACCATCCGCGAGAACTCCCGCGCGCTGCCCATCGACGTGCCCAGCAGGCTGATCTGCCGGAAGAAGAGGTTGCGCAGCGACAGCTCGACGTCCGGGCCGGTGGTCGCGCCGAGCGTCACCATCCGGCCGCCGGAGCGAAGCACGGAGAGACACGCGTCGAAGGTCGCCGAGCCGATGCTGTCGACGACCAGGTCCACCGGTTCGCCGAGTTCAGCGGCCCAGTCGCCGCTGCTGCCGATCGCCCGGTCGGCGCCCAGTTCCGTTGCCCTGGCGAGCTTTTCGGGGCTGCGCGAGGTGACGCTGACCGTCGCGCCCACGGCTTTGGCCATGGCGAGGGCGAACGTCGCGACCCCGCTGCCGATGCCGGGCAGCAGCACGTGTTCCCCGGCGGTCAGCCCGCCGCGAGTGAACAGCGCCCGGTACGCGGTGAGCGCGGCCAGCGGCAGCGCGGCGGCCTCGGTCCAGCTCAGGTGCGCGGGCTTCGGCAGGACATTGCCCGCCGGGACCACCACGTACTCAGCCAGCGTGCCGTTCGTCGGCACCCCGAGGATGGCGGGGACTTCCGGCACCACGTCCGGCTCCGCCCACTCGAGGGACGGGTTGATGACGACCTCGGCACCCACCTCGACAGACGTGTCCGCGCCCGTCGCCACGACAACTCCGGCGCCGTCCGAGCCCAGCACGGCCAAGGGACCGGCCGGATCGCGACTGTCCACGATGAACAGATCCCGGTGGTTCAACCCGGCCGCTTTCAGCTGGACCAGCACTTCGCCCGGCCCCGGTTGCGGCACCGGGACCTCCGCGACCCGCACCCCGCCGACTCCCGCCGCGCCTTCGTGGACCACTGCCCGCATCGCTTTTGTTGTCACGTCCGCGAACCTAACAGCCGGGACCGTCCGCTGCCGCGCCCGGGCGAATCCCGTCACAGCGGGGAATTTTCGCGCCGGACCCCGTCGCGCTGACCAGAGCTGAGCCGATATTTTTCACTAGATAGTTTGGATATATGATTCCTCGATTCGCCGCCGCGACGCCGTTCGCCGCTCTCGGCATCGGGTGCACGGTCACCGGCGGTCTCGCGTCCGCGGTCATCGCCCCGCATCCGACCCCGCACGGCGCGTGGGCGGTCGCCTATCTGGTGCTGGTCGGCGGGATCGCGCAGATCGGCCTCGGGGTCGGACAGGCACTGCTCTCCCCGGCACCGCCCGCCCGGCTGCTGGTCGTCGCTCAAGTCGCGGCTTGGAACGCCGGAAATGCCGCCGTACTGGGCGGAACGCTCTCCGGCGCAACGCCCGTCGTCGACCTCGGCGGCGCGGTTCTGGTCGTTGGCCTGGCACTGCTGGTCCTGGGTGTGCGCGGCGGATCGCCGGGCGGCCGCGCGCGCTGGGTGCGCCACGGTTTCCAGGCCTTGGTCGTACTGCTGCTGGTCAGCATCCCAGTCGGACTCGTCCTCGCGCGGATCGGCCCGCGCTGAGTCCCACGTCACGTCCACCAGCCCGCTCTTTTACACTATTATTCTCGGAAATACTCTTTCCGGGAGGTTCCCGTGACCGGCGCGTCCGAGGTATACATCAGCGGCACCAGCACCGACCCGGCGCTCCGGGCCAGCCAGGCCCTCCGCGCCGAAGCCGGCCGGATTCTCACCGAGTACCGGGAAAAAGCCGCTGTGGTCACGGAACTTCAGCTCGACGGCAGCGCTCGCGCGGAGGCCAACGCGCGGCTGACCGCGTTCGCCACAGGCCCGCTGACCGGGTACCTGTCCGCCGCGGACCGCGCCCTCAACGCGACCGCCGCCGGAGCCCCCGCGACCCGGCTGCTGGTCCGGGCCCTGCGCCGGATCCAGGACTCCGTGCTCCACTCGGTCGACGAGCTGCGGCAAGCCGACACCTCAGCCCAGGTCAGCCATGCCGCACAGGCATTGGACGCGCTTCTCGCCGCCTACCTGGACGCCGAGACGAATGTCCTCCTGCCCGCACTCGCCGACCTGCCCGGAGCCGACCTCCCCGTCCTCGTCGACGACCTCCGCACCCTCCTCGACGGCGGCGAACTGGAGAGCCTGGAAATCCTCGACGTCCGCGAAATCCCGCACGGCACCCGGCATCCGCGCATCTTCGGCCGCTACGCGCGGCTCGCGCCCGGGGAATCGTTCGTGCTCGTCAACAACCACGACCCGAAGCCGCTGCGCCGCGAGTTCGCCGCCGCGCACGGCGAGGGTTTCACCTGGGAGTACGTGGAATCCGGGCCGGAGAAGTGGCAGGTCCGGATCGGGCGCGCCGCGGTCCCGGCCTGACCCCTGTGCCCGCGCCGACCCCCTTCGGCGCGTCCCCCGCGGCGGCCGGTCTCCCCCGCCCCGGCCGCCGCGGACCGGGTTCACGCCCCTGCCGCCGATCGATCGCGCGCGGCGGAGTCCGTGCTTCGGGTTTCGCCGCAGTGTCCGTCCACATCAGACAACTGGCGAGTACTCGGCGATCAGCTCGGTTCCGCATCCTGCAAGGTGAGGATCACTGCCGACAGAAGGTGATCCGCGTGCTCGATGACCTCGCCCCGCGCGAGCCACCCGGGAGCATGCGGCCACGGCAAGAGCCTAGCGACGACGTTTCCCCGCCGGTTTCAAGTGCGCCAAACACAACGACGGCTCTACAAACGCCTCCAGCCTCTCCGCGGTCAACGGCGCGCGCACCTCGGCCAGCACTCCGCGCATCAGCCCGAGATGCAAACCGCACACCACGTCGCGGCGTTCCTCGGCGATCTCCCGGAACGGGCAGTGCCGCAACCGGATCACCGGACGCTCCGAGTCGTCCACTGCGTCCGGGGCGAAGCCGGCGTCACTGAGCACAGTGGACAGTCGCCGGAGGCCCTCGGCCTCGTCGACGCGCCGGGTCGGGGGCGGGCGGTCGGCCAGGTAGCGGCCCCACGCTTCGCCTGCGGATTCCGCGGCTTTGCCGGGGTCGGCGACGTTTTCCGCGATCAGACCGGTGAGCATCTCCGCGAGCAACCGGTAGCTGCGCCGTCCCTCGGCGGCTTCCTCGGCGACCGCGACGTAGACCGTCCGCGGGCGGCCGGGGCGGGCGCGGTCTTCGATGCGGCGTTCGGCGAGGCCGGAGTCGACGAGGCCGTCCAGGTGGAATCGCGCGGTGTTGGGGTGCAGTCCTACCTGCACGGCGACGTCCTGCACCGCGACCGGACCGCCCTCCGAGCGCAGCGCGTGCAGCACCCGTGCCCGGCTCTCGCCCAGCGTGCGGGAGCCGGGCGGATCGGTCAGCGTCTGCTCGCTCATGCGAAACAGTTTAACTGAGTGGACTAGGGCAAACTACTGCTGCGCGGAAAGGTCCGGACGCGGCTGCCCGGCGACCAAGGGCGTGTCCACCCCGAGGTCGCCGAGTTTCGCCGCGCCGCCAGGACTGTCCAGCGGGGCGTCGCGGCCAGGCAGGGTTTCGCTGAAGAACCGGGCGTTGTCCCCGGCGTAGCCGCGCCAGCGCTCCGGAAGGTCGTCCTCGTAATAGATGGCCTCGACCGGGCACACCGGTTCGCAGGCGCCGCAGTCGACGCATTCGTCCGGGTGGATGTAGAGCGAGCGTTCGCCGACGTAGATGCAGTCCACCGGGCATTCGTCCACGCACGCCCGGTCCGTCACGTCCACGCACGGCTCCGCGATCACATACGCCACGGCCCGCTCCTTTCACCCTGGCTTTTTCACCAATGTACTCGGTAAAAGGGTCAAGCCAGCGGGATGGCGCGGAAAACTCCGTCCGGGTCGTAGCGGTGCTTGATGTCCCGCAGCCGGGCGGTGTGGGGGCCGAAGGGCTCGGCGGACGGCACGTCCGGGCCGAGCAGGTTCGCGTACGCGCCAGGCAGGGCGTAGGGGGCCAGCGCGGCGGACGTGGCATCCGCCCAGGACCGGTCGTCGGTGCCCTCTCCCAATCCGAGCACCTCGACCATCACATGGTCCTCCCGCAGCGGGAAAGGCGTGCTCGCCGCCGGGATCCGGGCGGCGACGCCGTGGAAGTGGTGGATCGACAGTCCGGACAACGGCGAGGTCCGGGATTCCGCCTGCGTGACCAGCACCGAGACGATCTCGGGGGTGAACGCCGGGAACGACCGCGTCCGGATGGTGACCGACCGGCCGCCGGGGAACATCGCGTCCCGGCGAGCGATCTCCTCCGCGTACGACGACACCGGCGCTATCTCCGCCGCGAGCGGCGTCCCGAGCCGGGCGAGGAAGCTGTCGGGATCGGCATTGCCACACCACGTCGGCCAGACCATGACGCACAGCGAACCGTCGGCACCGGCGAGCACACCGGTCTGCACGGTCAACTCGTCGGGCGCGCTGGCCTGGATTTCCGCTACCGCGGCGAAGACCCGGGCGGCGTCGGCCGCCGGGTACCAGACTGGGCCGGTGGTGATCTGCGGTGGCGCGTGCAATCGCACGCCCAGCGACGTCACCACGCCGAAGTTTCCGCCGCCGCCCCGCAGCGCCCACCACAGATCCGGCAGCCGCGAAGCATTGGCGAGCACCACTTCGCCGTCCGCGAGGACGATCTCGGCACCGAGCAGATTGTCCGCGGCGAGCCCGTATTTCCCCAGAAAAGGACCGTATCCGCCGCCGAGCGCGAGCCCGGCGAAGCCGACCGTGCCGATGGTGCCGACAGCCGCCGTCAGGCCGTGGACCTCAGCCGCGGCAAGCACATCGTTGGACTGCGCCCCGCCGCCGACCACCGCGGCTCGCCGTCCGGCATCGACCGCGACCCGGTTCAACGGACGCAGATCGAGCGTGATCCCGCCGTCCGCCAGCGCGCGTCCGGCCCAGTCGTGGCCGCCGCTGCGCACGGACAACGGCAGGCCCAATTCGCGTGCGACCCGCACCGAGGCTTGGACATCCGCTGTGCTCCGGCATTCCACGACCACGTCCGGCCGCGCGGCGACGGCGGCGTTCCAGACCGTCGCCGCCGATTGGTATTGAGGACCGGAGGTGTGCACTTGCCCGGCGGGCAATCGAGCCCGCAAAGCACGGGCGGCATCCTCGGCAGTCATGGGCGGCTCCCCTGCTCGTCGATTCCGACTCTAGGGCCGAACGAGCCGGAAAAGGCAGCCGCGCAAGGAAATTCAGTGATTCACATAAGTCGCCGACGCCTCGCTGAGCGCCTCCAGCGCCGCCCGGACCCCGCCGTGCGCCTCCTCGCCCGACCGGCACGCGGCGATGATCGTGCGGTTCAGCACCGGCCGGGTCGCGAGCATCCGGACGCCTTCGGGCACCGGTCCGCGCGCGAGCCGAGGGACGAGCGCGGCGCCGACGTTGCCCGCGACGAGCGCCAGCTGCGTCACGTAACTCCCGATGGTGCAACTGATCCGCGGCTCCAGATCCTGCGAACGGAGCACGTGCACGAGCCATTCGTAGCAGCCGGACCGGCCGGTCCAGCTGATCCACGACACGTCGTCCACCTCGGAGAGATCGACCGTGCGCCGGTGCGCGAGCCGGTGCCCGGCGGGCAGCGCCAGATCGGCGACGTCGGAGAACAGCGTGACCTGCGTGATCCCGGGCGGCACCACGGTCGGCCGGTCCGCCCAGCTTTCGAACACCGCGACGTCGAGGTCGCCGGCGAGCACCTTCGGCAACGTCTGTTCGGCTTCGCCCTCGCCCAGCGTCACGTTCAGCCGCGGGTGCTGTTCGGTGAGCGTCGCGAGCGCGGGCGGGAGCAGGGCGTGCACGCAGGTCGCGATCGAACCGATCCGCAACGGCCCGAAGACGTCCTCGCGCAGCCGTTCGAGATCCGTGCGCGCCTCGGCGAGTTGCGCCAGCACGCGCTCGGCGTGTCCGACCAGCACCTGCCCGGCGCGCGTGAGCCGCACGGTCCGGCCGCGCGGCTCCAGCAGCGCCAAGCCCGCCTCCCGCTCGAGCTTCGCCAGTTGCTGCGACACCCCGGACGGCGTGACGTGCAGCGCAGCCGCCGCGCGGGCGACCGAGCCGTGCTGCGCGACGGCATGCAGGGCGCGCATTCGCTCCACACTAAACACGGTAGTGATGCTACTGGATTTTCCGCAGGAACATTCACTTGTCCTTGATAGTTAGCGCCCCCACCATAGAAGGCATGACCACCGAATCCGCCCCGTTGCCGACCGCCGGTCCGATCGCCGCGCTCACCGGCCGCGCCGACCCTCGGCTGCTGGCCGCGGCCGGCTGCCTCTGCATCGCGCTGACCTCGGTGCTCATCAAGGTTTCCGGGGCCAGCGGGGCGACCAGCGCGTTCTGGCGCTGCGCCCTCGCGCTGCCGCTGCTCGCGATCCTGGCGTTCAGCGAGGCGCGGCGGACCCGCGTCGGCGCGAAGATCCTGCTGCCGCTGCTGGCCGGGCTCGGCCTCGGCCTCGACTTCGTCCTGTGGGGCGAGGCGATCCCGCGCGTCGGCGCGGGCGTCGCGACCATGCTGCTTTCGGTGCAGGTCGTGATCGTGCCGCTGCTCGCGTTCGTCTTCCTCAAGGAGCGCCCGGACCCGCGGTTCAAGTTCGTCGCGCCGACGCTGATCGTCGGCATCGTGCTCGCCGGCGGCGTGTTCGGCTCGTCGATGAGCGGCTCGTCGATGAGCGGCTCGAACCCGGTGCTGGGCATGGTTTTCGCGCTCGCCGCGGGCGCGGGCTACTCGGGGTACCTGCTGTTGCTCCGGCTCAGCAGCAGCCCCGCGACGCAGGTCCGCTCGCTGTCGCTGGCCACCGTGTCGGCGGGCTTCGTGTCAGTCGCGCTCGGACTGCCGTTCGGCCGCCTCGACCTCGCGCCCAGCCTCCCCTCGCTCGGCTGGTTCGCCGCGCTGGCCCTGGTCGGCCAGGTCATCGGGTGGCTGCTGATCGCCGGTGCGCTGCCTCGGCTGGCGGCCTCGACCGGCGCGACGATGATGCTGCTGCAACCGGTCGGCGCGGTCGCCTTCGGGTTCCTGCTGCTCAGCGAACGACCCGGCGCACTGCAACTCGCCGGGTGCGTGATCGTGCTCGGCGCGGTCTGCTTCGCCGGTCGCGGCGCGACAAAGCGGCCCGCGGGTCAGCCGTCGGCCAAGCTCAACCCGGCCGAGTCGAGCAGCCCCCGCGCCATGTCCCTGAACTCGTCCCGGCGGTGATCGACCAGGCCGTCCCCGCCGAGCAGCTCCGCGGCCAGTTCGCCGACCGGCCAGCGGACCAGCTTTCCGTGCCGTCCGAGCAGCAGTCCGACCTCGCGGATCCGGTACAGGTCGGCGACGTCCAGCCAGGCGTACAGCAGGATCTGCCACAGCCAGCGCCCGGCGCGGTCCGGGTCGCCGACGGTCAGCACGGTCTTCACGTCCAGCAGCGTGCCCTCGGCGATCCCCGCTTCCGGGTCGAGCTTCCCGAGCAGGAGGTCGCCGTCCGCCCAGCCGGGCACGATGGTCGGCCCGGCGACGCCGAGCGGATAGCCCTCGGGCGGCGCACCGGCGAGGCGGCGCAGTTCCCACAGCGCACCGTTGTCGTGTAAGCGTTTCGCGAGTTCCGCCAGCTCGGTCACCGCCGCGTCGGCGGGCAGGGCGCGCAGGTTCGCGATGGTGCCGCCGCCGTCGACGACTCGGGCGAGCCGGGGATCGATCTTGCCGGAGCGGTAGATGTCCTCGCACGCCGACAGCACCCAGTTCGTCCGCGCCAGTCCCGCTTCCGCGCCCGGCCCGCCGAGCACGCCGGGCGGGGCGTGCTGCGCTTGGTAGCGACGAGCGCGTCCCAGCAGTTCGCCCCACAGCTCCTCGGCGCCCGGAAGTGCTTCGCCGTGCGGCATTCCGTCGCCGAGGTCGAGCCAGGTCGCCGCCGCTGGACGGATGCCGAGCGCCCGTGCCCGGTATTCCGGCGGGAGCTCGTCGTGCGTCGGGTACTCCGCGGCTTGCGCGTGCGCCCACGGGCCGCTGCCCCACTGCGCACGCACCATGCCGAGCAGCGCGTAATACGGCGGCGCGGGCTGCACGAGGTCCGCGATCCGCTGGCCGAACGCGCCGCCGATCTCGGCCCAGTGCTGACGCGGAGGGCGCGCGAGCGTCGGGCGGATCGGGCGTACCCCGTTCGTCGCCTCCTCGACCCGGCGCGCGGCCGCGGCCGTGCCGGTGAACACCCGCGCACACCAGCGCGCGAGTGTCCCTCGCGGGTCGGCAAGCTCGGACGTCAACGACACCCGGCCAGTATCTCCCGGGACAGGAACGGCAGCAGGAGACCGAGGAATTCGCGCGGGCGGTCCAGCGGGATCAGGTGCCCGCAGTCCGGCAGCACGTGCCCGGTGAGGTCGTCGGCGATCGGGCGCAGCTGCTGCTCCAGGGCTTCGCCCACGGGATTCGCGCCGATCGCCATCGTCGGGACGGTCAGCCGCTTCTCCGCCGCTTCGGTCAGCTGACGGGCGCTTTCCGGCAGCGCCCGGTAGTACTCGAAAGCGCAGCGGAGCGCGTCGGTCCCGGTGTAGGCCTCGGCGAACGCTGCCTGGAGGTCCGCCGGAACACCGCGGCCGAGCGTGCCCTGGTCGAGGAACCAGCCGACGTACTCCGCTTCGTGTCCATTAAGGACAGTCTCGGCGAGGCCCGGCACCGCGTGGAAGCCGAACCACCACGGCGGGCTGGCCGGGAAACCCCACGGCAGCGACTCCATCAGCACCAGGCGGCGCACGCGCTCCGGCTGCCGCAGCGCCAGCAGCAACGCGCCCGCCACTGCCAGGTCGATCGCCACCACCTCCGCGTTCGGCTCTTCCAGCGCGTCGAGCAGGGCCGCGACATCGTCAGCAACTGTTCCCGCGTCGAAACCGCTCTCCGGACGGCTGCTCGCGCCAAGGCCGCGAAGGTCCGGCGCGATTACTCGGTACTGCTCGGCGAGCGTCGGGACGACCTTGTCCCACAGCCGCGAGGTGTGCGGGAACCCGTGCAGCAGCACCACCGCCGGACCGCTCCCGGAGACGGCGACGTTCAGCCGGACCCCGTTCGCCTCGACCTGCCGCACCGCGTTCATCAGACCTCCTGTGGTTACCATTGGTTACCAGCACACGGTAGGTAACTCCAAACGTGCCGCCAAGACGGCACTTTCCCGACAGGTGGTGAGCCCGAGGTGACCCCCTCCGCCCGCGGCGATCTGTTCGACCCGGCCTGCCCGACGCGGCGGCTGCTCGACCGGATCGGGACCAAGTGGACGTCGATGACGGTCAAGATCCTCGCCGAGGCCGCGCCGGACGAGGTGCGGTTCGCCGACCTGCGCCGCCGGATCCCCGGGGTGTCGCAGAAGATGCTTTCGGTGACCCTGCAGAGCCTCGTCCGCGACGGTCTCGTCTCGCGGCGCGTCGAGGCCACCGTGCCGCCACGGGTGCATTACCGGCTCACCGCGCTCGGCGCGTCGCTGGAGTCCGCGCTCGCGGTATTGCGCACGTGGGCGGAAGAACACATGGCCGACGTCGACCAGGCCAATCAGGAATCCGAACGGTAATTTTCCGCACACGGGCGAGTCGGTCAGCCACCGCGCGGCGAAAACGGCACACACTCACCCGCTGTGGAGTCGCCAACCGAACGGGACAGCAAACCCGCACGGCACGCAATCGGACAGTTCTTCGCGCATCCGCTCGCGTCGTTCCGGATCGTCACCGCGATCTGGGCGCTGCTGACGCTGCTCGGCGCGGTGATGGCGCTGTCCTCCTCGGCCGCCGCGGCCAACCCGACCGCGGGAACCGGCGTGTACCAAGCCTTTTTCCGGCATCTGACCTTCGTGGCGCTCGGCGCGGTCGCCTTCGTGCTCGGCCTGCGCATCCCGTTTTCCCGTCTGCGCAAGGCAGCCACCCCCGCGCTCGCCGCCGCGGTCGTGCTGCTGCTTCTCGTGCTGACCCCGCTGGGTTCCGACCACGGCGGCGCGCAACGCTGGCTCGCCGCCGGGCCGATCACCTTGCAGCCAGTGGAAATCGCGAAGGTCGCGCTGGTGTTCTGGGGCGCGCATCTGCTGGTGTCGAAGCAGCGGGTGCTGCACCATTGGCGGCATCTGCTGGTGCCGCTGATCCCGGTGACCCTCGCGTTGTGCGCGCTGCTGCTGGCCCAGCCGAATCTCAGCGGCACGGTCACGCTCGCTCTGATCACCTTGGGATTGCTGTGGTTCGCCGGCGCGCCGAAACGCTTGTTCGCCGCCATTCTCGCCGGCGGCGTCGTCGGAATCGTCGTACTCGCCCTTTTCGCCAGTTATCGCCTCGCGCGCATCCTTTCTTTTCTCTCGCCGAATCCCGACGCGAGCGGCAGCGGCTACCAGGCACAGCAGGCGCAATACGCCCTCGCCGACGGCGGCTGGTTCGGCGTCGGGCTCGGCCGGGGCGCGGCGAAGTGGAGCTACCTGCCGGACGTGCAGAACGACTTCGTCTTCGCGCTCGTCGGCGAGGAGCTCGGCTTCGCCGGCTGCCTCCTGGTGCTCGGGCTGTTCGGCTACCTCGCGGTGATCGGCCTGCGCACCGCGTCCCGGGTCACTGATCCGTGGGTGCGGCTCGTCGCCGGGACGACCACCTTGCTGCTGGTCGCGCAGGCGCTGATCAACATCGGCTACGTCGCGGGCGCGCTGCCGGTGACCGGCGTGACTCTGCCGCTGGTGTCCGCGGGCGGGACGTCGCTGGTGGTCACCATGCTGCAGTTCGGCATTCTCGCCCAGGCCGCGCGCGAGGAACCGGCGGCGCGGACGTTCCTCGCCGGGCTTCCGAAGAAGGCCTCCGGTACAGTCCGAGCGTGATCAAGAAGGCACTCTCCGCGACCTTCGCGGCTGTCGCGCTCGCCAGTCTCGCCGCGTGCTCCAACCCGACCGGCAAGTCGTGGGCGATCACCTACGAGATCACCTCCGACCAGCAGACCACGGCCACCGGCGTCACCTACGGCGAATCGGGCAACCGCTACGAAGACAAGGTCGCGCCGCACCAGCTCACCGGCCCGCTCGGGCTGCCATGGAAACAGGACGTCGTGGTCAGCGCCGGACAAGACGCCTCGGTCACCGCGACTCCCTCGACCGCCGCGACCCTGCGCTGCCGGATCCTGCTGGACAAGAAGAAGGAACTCGCCAAGGCCAGCGCCCCCTCGCCCGGCAAGCCGGTGGCCTGCAAGCACACCACCGACTCCTGACCCGTCCCGGAGAGTCCCCGCGGACTCACGGGGCGTCGCGGACTCCTCTCCGCCGCTCGGTACGCTCGTAACCTTCGGGTGAACGCGAGATGGCCGCCAGGCGAACCGGCGGACCGGGGAGGGGTTGTATGGCGACCACGGCCGGAGCTTCCAGCAGCGAGACGTACGACGCGATCACCCATTTCGCCCAGGCGATGCCGGGCTGGGTGCAGTCTCTCGTACTGGCGTACACGTCCTACGGCCTGGTCCTCGTGGCCCCGTTCTTCGCCTGGCTCTGGTGGCGGGCCCGCCCGACCGGCTCGCCCGAGCGGATGGCGGCGGCGCTGCTGGTGCCTGCGGCCACGGTGGTGGCGTACGTGCTCAGCGAGATCGTGAAAGCGTTCGTGCACGAGCAGCGGCCGTGCCGGGGACTGCCGCCGGAGGCGATCGTCGGCGTCTGCCCGCCGCCGGGCGACTGGTCGTTCCCCAGCAACCACTCGACCATCGCGGCCGCGGTCGCGCTCGGCGGGGCTTTCGCCTGGCGCAAGGGCGCACCGTGGCTCGCGGCCTTCGCAGCGACGATGGGCTTCTCGCGAGTGTTCGTCGGGGCGCACTATCCGCACGACGTGCTGATCGGGCTCGCGCTCGGGGCCGGGATGGCGTTGCTGCTGCAGCGGTACGCGCTGACTCCGGCGGCTGGGCTCGTGCGGCGGTTCTCGGGGAAGGTGCCGTTCGGGTTGCTGGGTGTCGCGCCCGAAGGTGCGGAGGCGACGACGGTGCTTCCTCCGGCGGAGAAGAAGGCTCGGGGATCTCGCGGTGGCCGCAGGGACGTCGATGTCGCGTCTGTTCGTCCCGAAGACGCGCCCGCCGATTCTCTGCCCCCGCGCAGGCCGGTCCGGCCCGCCGATTCAGCACCCCAGGACGCCAGCGGTCGCCCGGTTCGCCCGCGGAATCCGCAGCCGGAGGGCGGTGTCGCAGGGGGTCCGCCGCCGCGGAGGCAGAATTCGCAACCGATCCGCACCGCCGAACCGCAACCCGGTCCGGCCCGCCCGCGGCAGAATTCGCAGCCGATGCGCACCGCGGAACCCCAGCCCCGTCCGGCCGACGCGCCGCCGCAGAACCCGGGCCGTCCGCCCGAGCAACCACCGGCGCGCGGCGCCAACCAGCCGCCAGCCCGTCCGACGCGCTCGCAACAGCCCCGTCCGGCAGGCCCGCCGCAGTCGCGCGGCGCGGGCTCGCCGCCGCGTCCGTCGAATCAGGCTCCGGCCGGTCCGCCGCCGGACCTCAGCCCGGGAGATCGCCCGTCGCGGCGAACTCCAGGCGCTTCGCGACCGACACCGCCTGGTCGGCGAAACGCTCGTAGAAACGGGTGAGCAGGCTCAGCGCGACCGCGATCCGCTGGTCCTGCGTCCAGTCCGGCGCGGTGACCGTCGCCATCACCTGGGCGTGCAACGCGTCCACGCGCTCGTCGGCGCGGCTCAGTTCGGCGTAGCCGCCGCGGGCCTCGCCGTGCACGAGGTCGGCGAGCCGCTCGGCCATCGCCGAGGTGACCTCGCCGAGTTCGGCGAACACCGGCTCCAGGTCGGCGGGCACGGTCGGGTCCGGATGGCCGCGCCGAGCGGTGCCCGCGACGTGCGCCGCCAGATCGCCCATCCGCTCGATCTTCTCCGCGCAGTACACCGCGGCCAGCACAGCGCGCAGGTCTCCCGCCACCGGTGCCTGCAGCGCGAGCAGCGAATACGCCTCGTCCTCGCAGGCGGCGCGCTCGTCGTCGAGTTCGGCGTCGCCGCTGAGCACCTGCTCGGCCAGCGGCAGGTCAGTAGTCAGCAGTGCCCGGGTGGCCCGGCGCATCGCCTCGGCGGCCGCCTCGGCCATCGCCGCCAGACGCCCATCGAGCTGTTTCAGGTCGTCCTGGAAGCCTTCGCGCATGTCGAGCGACTTTACCGGCGGCCGGCGGACAGGCCCGCGTCGGCCAGCGACCAGGCCTCCTCGGGCTCGGCCAGCTCGTAGCTGTGGCTGCCCTCGTGCCCGCCGGGCACCCGGCAGAACACGCCCTCGTCGGACTCCGCGCCGCAGAGCGCGCGGGTCTCCAGCACCCGGCGGCCGGGCCACCAGCGCAGCCACATCAGCGGCTCCTCGCCGCGTCCGCCGACCTGGGTCGCGTGCTCGTGGCCGTGCCCGGCCTCCAGCTCGCAGAACAGCTCGGGCTCCGTCCCGCGGACCGCGACGCTCCGCAGGACCGAGCGCTCGCGCCCGGTCAGCTCCACCGGTTCGCGGCACAGCGCACCTTCGGCCATGCGGCCAGCGTAAACGGCCGCCGCCGATTCCGCGCGCAGGGCCCGGCCGCGAGCCGTGAAGGGCTCCTTGAGGGAATCTGATTCCCACAAGGAGCCCTTCACGGACAGCAAGCCGGCTGTCGCGCGGTGTTGGTC